>NZ_JAFOIN010000102.1:0-10278 GCF_017421385.1 Ruthenibacterium sp.
GATGCGCTTTCGCGCATGGGTTTGAGAACATTGAACCATGCAAAACCGCAGCGGGTGCGGTTTTGTTGAGGCCGCTTTGCGGTGTCATGGTATAATAACCTTAAACCCGCCGCTGTCGCAGCTGGGCGTGTGCGCTGCACGCGCGGATGCGCTTTCGCGCATGGGTTTGAGAACATTGAACCATGCAAAACCGCAGCGGGTGCGGTTTTGTTGAGGCCGCTTTGCGGTGTCATGGTATAATAACCTTAAACCCGCCGCTGTCGCGGCTGGGCGTGTGCGCTGCACGCGCCCCTGTGCCGGCGGGCATGGGCTTAAAAATATTGAACCGCGCAAACTGTGCCGAGCGCAGTTTTTATTATAGCCGTCTTTCGGCGGCGTCCTAGTATGATCCGATATATGCAAATATCAAAAGGCATGTCCTTGGCAGGAAAAAACAGCATAGGAGTGACTGTATGGACGAGTATATCATCGAGATGTGCAACATCACCAAAGAGTTCCCGGGTATCATCGCAAACGACGACGTAACGCTGCAGCTGAAAAAGGGCGAGATCCACGCTCTGCTGGGGGAAAACGGCGCGGGCAAATCCACGCTGATGAGCGTGCTGTTCGGCATGTACCAGCCGGAAAAGGGCGTTATCCGGAAAAACGGGCAGGAGGTCCAGATCAAGGACCCAAACGACGCGAACCGTTTGGGCATCGGCATGGTGCATCAGCACTTCAAGCTGGTGCACAACTTCACTGTGCTGGAAAACATCATACTGGGCGTGGAGACCACGAGCCGGGGCTTTTTGAAAATGGACAAGGCCCGGGAAAAGGTAACGGCCCTCTCGGAGCGGTACGGCCTGCGGGTGGACCCGGACGCCTGTATCTCCGATATTACGGTGGGCATGCAGCAGCGTGTGGAGATCCTGAAGATGCTGTACCGTGAAAACGAGATCCTTATTTTCGACGAGCCCACAGCGGTGCTGACGCCGCAGGAGATCGACGAACTGATGAAGATCATGAAGGAGCTTGTCAGCGAGGGGAAGAGCATCCTGTTCATCACGCATAAGCTCAATGAGATCAAAGCGGTGGCCGACCGCTGCACCGTCCTGCGCAAGGGGCGGTACATCGGCACCGTGGACGTCGCCTCCACCACCAAGGAGGAGATGAGTGAGATGATGGTGGGCCGCAAGGTGAACCTGAATGTGGAAAAAACGCCTGCGCAGCCGGGAGAGGTCGTGCTGTCGGCCCGGGGGGTTTGCGTAAAGGGACACGGAGGCAGCAAAAATGTGGTGGACCATGTGGATTTTGACGTGCGCCGGGGCGAAATCGTGTGCATCGCGGGCATCGACGGAAACGGGCAGACAGAGCTTGTTTACGCGCTGACGGGCCTTGTGGAGCCGGAGGAGGGCACTGTGACGCTGAACGGACAGGATATCACCCACGCGCCCATCCGCAGGCGCAACGCGGGCGGTCTGGGGCATATTCCTGAGGACCGCCACCGCCATGGCCTTGTGCTGGATTATAACCTTGCCTACAATCTGGTGCTGCAAAGCTATTTTGAGCCGGAGTTCTGCAGCCGCGGCTTTTTGAAGTACGACGCCATCTACGAATACGCAGACAAGCTCATCGGCAAATTTGATATCCGCTCGGGCCAGGGCGCGCGCACCATCACGCGCAGCATGTCCGGCGGCAACCAGCAGAAGGCCATCGTCGCGCGGGAGATCGACCGCGACCCGGACGTGCTCATCGCCGTCCAGCCCACGCGCGGGCTGGACGTGGGCGCCATCGAGTACATCCACGGCAAGCTGGTGGAGGAGCGGGACGCGGGCAAGGCCATCCTTCTCGTGAGCCTGGAGCTGGACGAGGTGATGCAGCTTTCAGACCGCATCCTCGTTATCTATGAGGGCCGGATCGTGGCCGATCTTGACCCGAAAACAGTCACCGTGCAGGAGCTTGGGCTTTATATGGCCGGTTCCGGGAGGAGGGCAGTGCAATGAAAAAAATATCGGCGCGCTGGCGAAACCTCTATACAAAAGCGGGTTTTTCCAGCTTTATGGCCTCGCTTCTGGCAATTTTGTGCGGCCTTGTGGTGGGCTTTGTGGTGCTGCTGGTGGCAGAACCGGCCAATGCCTTCTGGGGCCTGCTGGCCATTCTGACGGGCGGCCTTTCCGACATGAAGAACCTGGGGCAGGTGCTGTACGCAGCCACGCCCATCATTCTGACGGGCCTTTCGGTGGGCTTCGCCAACAAAACGGGCCTGTTCAACATCGGCGCGTCCGGCCAGTTCATCGTGGGCGCATATGTGGCCGTTCTGATGGGCGTGAAATGCACGTTCATCCCCGGCCCGCTGTTGTGGCTGGCCTGCCTGCTGGGCGCGATGCTGGCGGGCGCGGTGTGGGGCCTTGTTCCGGGCTTTTTGAAGGCCGTGTGCAACGTGAACGAGGTCATCGCCTGCATTATGATGAATTACATCGGTATGTACGGCGTCAACTTCCTCATTCAGCTGACGGTGTTCGATTCCCTGAAGAACCAATCGCTTCCGGTAGCGGAAAACGCCAACGCGCCCAAGCTGGGCATGGACCTGATCTTCCGCAGCGGAGCCACGGCCTCCAGCGCCAACGCGGGCATTTTCATTGCCGTCCTCGCGGGCGTCGTTATCTATTACCTCATTGAAAAAACAAAATTCGGCTACGAGCTGAAGGCGTGCGGCTACAACCGCGATGCGGCCCGGTATGCCGGCATCAACGAGACACGCAGCATCGTGCTTTCCATGGTCATTGCGGGCGCGCTCTCGGGCCTGGGCGGCGCATGCCTGTACCTGGCGGGCGCGGGCAAGGGAATCGAGGTGCTGGACACGCTGGCCGCCGAGGGCTTCAACGGCATCCCGGTGGCGCTGCTGGGCCTCAACAATCCCATCGGCATCATTTTCTCAGGCCTGTTCGTGGCGTATTTGAACCAGGGCGGCTTCAATATGCAGGTATACGGCTTTGCGCCGCAGGTCATTGATATCATTATTTCCGTGGTAATCTACTTCGCGGCCTTTTCGCTGCTTTTGCGCGGCTTTGTAGAGCGGCGCGTCAAGCGCAGAGAAGAAAAGCGCGCGGCGGACGGCAGGCCCGCTGTTTCGGGCAGGGGCCCGCAGGAAGGGGGCGGAGCTGAATGAATACCGTATATTTTCTGGTACAGCAGACGATGTTCTTCTCCATTCCGCTGCTGATCGTGGCGTTGGGCGGGATGTTCAGTGAGCGCAGCGGCGTCGTCAATATCGCGCTGGAAGGCATCATGATCATGGGTGCGTTTTCCAGCATCCTGTTCATCAACATCGTGCAGAGCAGCGGCGCGGCCCTGCCGCCCCAGCTGCTGCTCCTGCTGGCGGTGCTTATCGCGGCGGCGGTGGGCGTGCTGGTCTCCATGGCGCATGCATATGCATCCATCAATATGAAGGCGGATCAGGTCATCAGCGGCACGGCCATCAACATGTTCGCTCCGGCATTCGCTATTTTTGCCGCCCGTATGATCCGCAGTGTGCAGCAGATCCCGTTCTCCAACACCTTCCGCATCACCAAGGTACCGGTGCTGGGCGATATTCCCGTGCTGGGGCCGCTGCTGTTCCAGAATACCTATATCACCACCTATCTGGGCTTTGCGGTGCTGGCGGTATCAGCTGTGGTGTTGTACAAAACGCGCTTTGGCCTGCGGCTGCGCGCGTGCGGCGAACACCCGCAGGCGGCGGACAGCGTGGGCGTGAACGTATACCGGATGCGCTACGCGGGCGTTGCCATTTCCGGCGCGCTGGCAGGCGTGGGCGGCCTTGTGTTTGTGGTGCCAACATCCACCAACTTCAACGCCACAGTGGCCGGCTACGGCTTTTTGGCGCTGGCGGTGCTCATCTTCGGCCAATGGAGACCCAGCCGCATCCTGTTTGCGGCGTTCTTCTTCGGTTTGATGAAAACGGTGGCGTCCGCGTATTCGGGCATCCCGTTCCTGGCAAACCTGGGCATCCCCAACGACGTTTACAAAATGGTGCCCTATGTAGCCACACTGATCGTACTGGCGTTCACCAGCAAAAATTCCATGGCGCCGCGTGCGGAAGGCATTCCCTACGACAAGGGCAGCCGTTAGAAAGCGGCGCGGAAAGAAAATAAATCAGGGGCGGGCTGCCGCCGCCGGGCGGTACGCCGGGCGGCCGTCCGCCCCTTTGCGTTCCGGCTGAAGCAGCGTGCGCGCCGGCTGTCCGGCGCGCACACAAAACGGATAAAGGAGATTTTTTTATGCGCATGTATGATATCATCGCCAAAAAGCGGGACGGCGGTACGCTGGCGCAGGAGGAGATCGCGTTCGCGGTAAACGGCTTTGCCGCGGGCAGCATCCCGGATTACCAGATGAGTGCGCTGATGATGGCTGTTTACCTGCGCGGCATGACGGCAACGGAGACCGCCCAGCTTACGGCAGCCATGGCTTACAGCGGCGATATGGTGGACCTTTCGGGGATCGGCGGCGTCAAGGCTGACAAACATTCCACGGGGGGCGTGGGCGACAAGACCACCCTGGTGGCGGGGCCGATCGTGGCCGCGTGCGGCGTAAAGGTTGCGAAGATGAGCGGCCGCGGCCTGGGGCATACGGGCGGCACGCTGGATAAGATCGAGGCTATCCCCGGATGCTCGGTGTCGCTCACGCAGGAAGCGTTTTTCCGGCAGGTGAACGACATAGGCATCGCGGTCATCGGGCAGACGGGCAACCTGGCTCCTGCGGACAAAAAGATGTATGCGCTGCGGGATGTAACGGCTACGGTTTCCTGTATTCCGCTCATCGCCAGCAGCATCATGAGTAAAAAGCTGGCTTCCGGCGCGGACTGCATCCTGCTGGATGTAAAAACGGGGAACGGCGCGTTCATGAAAACGCTGGAGGATTCCATTGCGCTGGCGAAGGCCATGGTGGACATCGGTGAGCATAACGGGCGGCGCACGGCGGCGCTCATCACAGATATGGATACCCCGTTGGGCCGCAATATCGGCAACAGCCTGGAGGTCATCGAAGCGGTGGAGACCCTGCGGGGCAAAGGCCCTGCGGACCTGACGGAGGTGTGCCTGTCTCTGGCGTCGGGCATGCTGTGGCTGGCAGGAAGGGGCGGCGCTGCGGCATGCCGCGCCATGGCGGAGGATGCGCTGCGCAGCGGCGCGGCGCTGGCAAAGCTGCGGGCCATGGTGGCCGCGCAGGGCGGCGACCCTGCCGTGATAGACGATCCGTCAGGCTTCCCCGCAGCCGCGTATGAACAGGACGTGGTGTGCATGCAGGACGGCTGGTTGTATGCCACCGACACCGAGAAAATCGGCATTGCAGCCGTTCTGCTGGGCGCGGGGCGCGAAACAAAAGAGAGCGTCATCGACCCGGCGGCGGGCATCCGCCTGTTGAAAAAAGCGGGCGACCCGGTGAAAAAGGGCGATGTGCTGGCACGGCTGTACGCCGGGGATGCGGCGAAATTTGCGGCTGCGGAAGAAAAATTCCACAGTGCGCTCACCTTTGCGGCCCGCCGTCCCCAGCTGCCCGCGCTGGTGCTGGCCCGTGTAGACAAGGACGGCGTGACGCGGTTTTAATGGGAAAGGTTGGAGGAAAATGAATCGGACGGAGTTCAAAAGACAGGTCTTATCCTTGTTTTCAGAATCTGTTGATGGTTTGAGCCTTGAGGAAAAAGTAAACTATATTGAAAACTTGCTGATAGAATACCAGAAAATGAATGAGGATGAACGGAATACGAGCAATAAAGGAGAATCCTGGACAGATGAAGAATTGAAAATTGTTCTTTCCAGTGCACCAACAAAATACAATTGTATGAAGTATGCTCGTATTTTTAAACGTGGCTATGGAAGTATTGAGCAAATATATCGGTGGGCAGCAACAACGGATAAAATGATTCAGGAAAAGCGTCCAAACGATGTTTTTGTAAAACGCATAAAAAAGGTTGCAAAAGAGCTTGGTTTAAGAGTGTAGCACAGCTGTCCACAGGGTTTCCCTGTGGACAGCTATTGTATAACAAAAGCCACTCGCAGGGCGAGTAGCTTAGAGGAAGGCTAATGTGAGTGATTGAAGTAAGCACACCTATAAGCAGCTGAAAGAAGAACGGCTGCGGCCGGCGAACCATATTTGCGTGACTTAGCGCACCAATAGAGCTCAGCTCGAATACGAAAATTCCCAGGCGCTAACGGGGATACTTTGCCTGAATTGCGGCAAGTGTTTCAGCGAAGTTTATCTTTGACGGCTACTCGGATATCACAAAGTATCTGCAGCGCGCTGCCCGCTGCGTACAGCAGCAGGCCGGAGGCTGCGCCTGCCAGCGCCAGCAGGAAAAACACCGGCAGCGCCCATACCCGCCATCCCGGTGTGAGAGCGAAGACGCACGCAGCACCCGACGCGGCGCACAGACCGGCCAGCGCGGCCAGTACGCCGCAGCCGTGCAGGATACACCCGGCGCGGCTCTCCTGTTCCATGTTCCATGCCTCCCTGTACTTCGCGCGTTTTTGACAGAATGATTTTACTGCAATTTGCGGTAAAAGTCAATACAACAAATTGCGGTTACCTATACTGTACCTTAGATAAAAAGAAGGGCAGGGGAGGTACATGTACGAGCGTATCCGCGCCCTGCGGGAGGACCGGGACCTCTCGCAAAAGCAGCTCAGCCAGGCGCTGCACTGCTCGCAGCAGGTATACAGCAATTATGAACTGGGCCAGCGGGACATTCCAACGGCCATTCTTATTGCGCTGGCGGATTTTTACGACACCAGCACAGACTATATCCTGGGCCGCACGGATGAAAAATAGCGGCCGCACAACGAAAAAAAACGCGCCCGCCGTAGCAGCTTACGGCGGGCGCGGCTTTTTTCAGTAAAGGCGGTCTGGGAAAATCAGACCATCAGCTTGCAGACATTGTTGGCGTAAGCCACGGGGTCCTCCAGTGCCAGTCCCTCGATCAACAGCGCCTGGTCGTACAGGATCTCACTGTACGCGGCCAGTTTTTCCTTGTCGCCGGCTTCGAACAGGCGCTTCAGCGCCGCAAACACCTCGTGCTCGCCGTTCAGCTCCAGCACCTTTTCGCTTTTGACCTTTTCCTGCTGGGCGGGCATGCTGTTCAGCACCTTTTCCATTTCGATGGACAGCGGGCCGCTGCTGGACAGGCATACCGGGTGGCTCTTCAGGCGCTGAGACAAGCGCACTTCAGTCACCTTGCCGTCCAGAGCCTCTTTCATGGCCTCGAACAGCTCCTTATTTTCTTCGTTTTTGGCTTTAACTTCCTCTTTTTCCGCGTCGGTCTCAATGCCGAGATCGTCGGCGGAGATGTTGCGGAACTCTTTTTCTTTTTCCTTGTCGCCGTAGCTGCGCAGCATCTGGAGCATGAACTCGTCTACATCGTCCGTCAGGTACAAAATGTCGAAGCCTTTGTCCAGCACGCGCTCGGCGGCAGGCAGCTTGGCCAAACGGTCGGTGCTTTCGCCCGCGGCGTAGTAGATATATTTCTGGTCCTCAGGCATGGCCTCGTAATATTCCCGCAGCGTTACCAGCTTGTTCTCCTTGGCGCTGTGGAACAGCAGCAGATCCTGCAGCAGCTCCTTGTTCATGCCGTAGGAGGCATAGCAGCCCATCTTGAGCTGCAGGCCGAAATTCTTGAAGAACTCTTCGTATTTTTCACGGTCGTTCTTCAGCCAGGCGGCCAGCTCGTTTTTGATCTTGCGCTCCAGCGTGGTTTTGATGAGCTTGAGCTGGCTGTCATGCTGCAGCATTTCGCGGCTGATGTTCAGGCTCAGGTCCTCGCTGTCCACAAGGCCCTTCACGAAGCTGAAATAATCCGGCAGCAGGTCGGCGCATTTTTCCATGATGAGCACGCCGCTGGAATAGAGCTGCAGGCCCTTTTCATATTCCTTGGTATAGTAGTTGTAGGGCGTGCGCGAAGGGATGAACAACAGCGCGTTAAACGTGGCGGTGCCCTCGGTCTTGCTTTGAATGACGCGGGCGGGGTCAGAATAATCGCCGAATTTATCCTTGTAGAACTGGGCGTACTCCTCGTCCTTGACCTTTTTCTTGTCACGCTTCCAGATGGGCACCATGCTGTTGAGCGTCTCGTCCTCGGTGTACGTTTCGTACTCCGGAGCCTTGTAATGCCCCTCCTCATCCTTGTCCGTGCCCTCGATGGCGCGGCTCTTTTCCCGCAGCATCTTGATGGGGTAGCGGATATAATCGGAGTATTTTTTGACGATGCCCGCCAGGCGCCAGTCGTCCAGGAACTCGTCGTAGTGCTCCTCGCCTTCGTTTTCCTTCACAACAAGGATGACCTCGGTGCCCACGTCCTCTTTGTCGCAAGGCTCGATGGTATAGCCCTCAGCGCCCGTGGACTCCCACTGCCAGGCCTCCTGTGCGCCGAACGCGCGGCTGCGCACCGTCACGCGGCTGGCCACCATGAACGCAGAGTAGAAGCCCACGCCGAACTGGCCGATCACATCCACCTTGCCGCCGGTCTCGTTTTCATTCTTGAAATCCAGGCTGCCGCTTTTTGCGATGGTGCCCAGGTTTTTCTCCAGCTCTTCCTTTGTCATGCCGATGCCGTTGTCGCGCACCGTCAGCGTGCGGTTCTCTTTATCGGCTGCCAGCCGGATGAAGAAGTCCTTCTTTTTCAGCTTTACGGAGTCGTCTGTCAGGCTGCGGAAATACAGCTTGTCGATGGCGTCGCTCGCATTGCTGATAAGTTCGCGCAGGAAAATTTCCTTGTGGGTGTAAATGGAGTTGATCATCATGTCAAGGAGCCGTTTGGACTCCGCTTTGAATTGCTTTTTTGCCATTGCCGCTTTGCCTCCCAAACTGTTTAGCACTCTTTACTGATGAGTGCTAATTCAGCATACACCAAACGGCGGAAAACTGCAAGTCCCTTTTTGGAAAATTTAAAAATTCTTCATACTTCGCGGAGAAAAGCGGCTTTTTTGCCCGCCGGGCTTGCGTGTGCGTGCGGGATGCTGTAAAATAGTGCCATAGCTGAAAGGCGGCGTCCGGCCGCCGCGCGCCCTGTGCGGCGCGGGCTGGCGGGCGTTTTGCGCCCGGCTTTGAATTTTGAAAAGGCGGTGTTTTTGTGCCTACGACGGACTTCTTTTCCGGCCCGGGCTTTGAGCCTGAGGATGTACCGGTGAAAAAAACGTCTCCCGCGCAGCAGCCGGTTGAAAAACAGCCTGCGGACGATGAACCGTTCGCGGGAATGCAGAAGCTGGATTTCGATTTCCTGGGCGGAGATGATCCCGCCGTCCCGGGAGAGACGGACCCCGGAGACCCTTTCGACGATTTTTCCTTCCAGCGCCCGGCGGCTCCGGCGGGCCCGGCGCAGCCCGCCCGGCCCGCGCCCTTCGTGTTCGATGAAGAGCCTGCCCCCGCGCCGTTCAGCGGCGTACCGGAAACGCGCATTACCCCGGCGGCGTCCGCTTCCCTCGGAGGGACGGATGATGCACCCGTTCGGCCGGTCTCTCCGGCGCAGGCTGCGCCCAAGGCGGCTCCGTTCGTGTTCGATTTTGACGATGCGCCTGTGGAGCGTCCCGCATCCCGGACGGCGGCGTCCGCAGCTCCTTCCGGAGAGGCCGCGTTTGATTTCGGCATTCCGGAAGAAAAGCCCGCGCCGGCTCCTGCCGCCGCACCGCTGGACGGCTACGCGCCGCTGTCTCTGGATTTTCTGGACGATGCGGAACCCATTGCTGCTGTGCCGCCCGCGGCCCCGGCGGCTGTAAAGCCTGTGGAGCCGCCGCGCCCTGCCCAGCCCGCGCCCAAGGCGGCTCCGTTCGTGTTCGATTTCGACGATGCGCCTGTGGAGCGTCCCGCATCCCGGACGGCGGCGTCTGCAGTTCCTTCCGGAGAGGCCGCGTTCGATTTCGGAATTCTGGAAGAAAAGCCCGCCCGGCCCGCGCCGGCTTCTGCTGCCGCGCCACTGGATGGCTACACGCCGCTGCCGCTGGATATTCTGGACGATGCAAAGCCTGTCGCCGCTGTGCCGCCCGCGGCTCCGGCGGCGGTAAAGCCTGCGGAGCCGCCGCGCTCCGCGGAGCCTGTGCCCAAGGCGGCGCCTTTTGTGTTTGATTTCGACGATGCGCCTGTGGAACGCCCTGCGTCCCGGCCTGGGCAGCCGGGGTCCACGGCCAGTCCCTTGTAGTCCGCGGCGGATGCGCCGACGGTGGCGTTTACGCCTGCCGCGCTGCAGGCGGACGCTCCCACGACGGCGTTCACACCGGTGCAGCCGGATGCGCCCGCGCCTGCCGCGGCCCCGCAGCCCGC
>NZ_JAFOIN010000103.1:0-16471 GCF_017421385.1 Ruthenibacterium sp.
AAAAATTGATGTAGCGGTCAATCATCTCATTGGCCTCGCAGAATGAGGCCGGTTTATGGCGGTAGATACACTCTGTCTTGAGAATGGAAAAGAAATTTTCTGCCATAGCGTTATCATATAGGGGTGCTCGTCTTGACATGGAGGGCGTAATGCCATAAGATTTTGTCAGGTTGAAGTATGCTTGCGAGGTGTACTGGAACCCCTGGTCGCTGTGGAGCTGCAACTCCGCAGTGACCCTCTTTTTCTCCCTGCGCATAGCCAAGCGAATGGTGTCCAGCACCAGGTTGACTGTCTGCTCTGTGCCGGTTTTGTAGGCAACAATGCTATTGTCGTAAAGATCCCGGATCATGGACAGATACAGTACCCCCTGCTTGGTTTGAATGTAGGAGATATCCGTTACCCATTTACTGTTGGGCCTGTTCGCATAAAACTCCCTATTCAGCAGATTCTTGTACTTTTGGACTTGCTGCCCCATCTGCTGCCATTTTCTGCGCCTCCGGATCTCCGCAAGCAAACCATATTTCTCCATAATACGCAGAATGGTCTTGGGATTACGGTGGATACCTCGCTTCTTCAGCACCAGCCACATTCTGCGGTAGCCATACGTACAAAAGCTGCGCTCTCGCTGTTCCGCGATGATTTCTGCAAGGGCCTTGTCTTTCTCCGGCCTGCCCATACGATGGACGAAATCATAGTATCCGCTTCGGGATACCCGAAAGAAGCGGCACATGATGGATACCGGATATTCATTTCTGTGCCGGTAGATCACGGCATATTTTGCCCTTGGCCTCACTTCCTTTCTGTAGAGCGCAGAAAATCCCGCAACAGCTCGTTTTCCATCTTTAGCAGTTTGTTCTCATGCTTGTACTCTGCCAGTGTTTTTGCAGGTTTGCGCCCCCGCGCTTTTGGAAGGACAGGCTCCTTTAGCCAGCAGTGAATGGCCCACCGGCTAATTTTATACTCCCGGCTCAGCGCACATTGGCTTTCTCCTGCCTGGATCCGTGATACAACTTCTTCCCGTATCCCCACCGGATACTTTTTCATTCCTTTTTCCCGGACATAGTAAGACCCCCTAATGTAGCTTTATTTTCCTACATTAGGGGGCCTTTTGTCTATTGTACGGTTTTTCTGGAGCGGTTCAATCTGTTTTGCGGCCTTTTTCTAATCAAATTGTCTTTATTGCAGAATATAAACAAACCCGAACCCATCGCCCACCGGCACAAGGTTCGGATTTATTCGTTGTGGTGGAGTTAAAAGAGCAAAATCCGAACCCAAAGAGTTCGGATTTGCGTGTTTTGGTGGACCCGAAGGGGATCGAACCCTCGACCTTACGGATGCGAACCGTACGCGCTCCCAGCTGCGCTACGGGCCCACGCTTATTTTTGACAGGCGGTGAATGAAGCACCGTGCTGTCACCTATAATAGGATAAGACATTCAAAAGAAAATGTCAAGAGCTTTTTGAAAAAATTATCATGTGGGAGGACGCTGCAGTGGAACTCAGAGGATCGAAAACAGAGGCCAATTTGATCACGGCTTTTTCCGGGGAGTCTCAGGCTACAAATAAGTATACCTATTATGCCTCGAAAGCCAAGAGCGAAGGCTACGGACAAATCGGAGCGATTTTTGAGGAAACGGCCGGTAATGAGCGGGAGCACGCAAAGCTTTGGTTCAAGGCGCTCAACGGCGGCATCGCGGACACGCTGGAAAATCTCAGAGACGCAGCTACGGGCGAACATTATGAATGGAGCGACATGTACGCGGAATTCGCCAAAACAGCACGGGAAGAAGGCTTTGATGAACTTGCATTCCTGTTCGAAGGTGTGGCAAGCATCGAAAAGACGCATGAAGAGCGATATCTGCGCCTTGTGCAGAATATTGAGGAAGGCCTTGTGTTCGAACGGGGCGGGGAAATGATCTGGGTTTGCCGCAATTGCGGCCATATCCATTGTGGAAGCTCCGCACCGCAGGTGTGTCCTATCTGCAAGCATTCCCAAGCTTATTTTGAACTGCGCGCCGAAAACTATTGAGTGCTGTCTTCCCAAAACGTCTGTGCGGATATACTGTATCCGCGCAGACGTTCTTTGCAAACGCCTTTGCGGCCGCCGGAAAATGTGATATACTGTAAAAAATACCGTTTGTCGAAAATGGTCGATAATTTTCGCTTGCACGGTGTGCCTTTGCTCCTTTACACTTATAAAGCAATATTGCATAAATATTGGTTTTAAAAGTGGAGGAATGGCAATGAAAACGACGGAAGTGCTCTATACACGCAATTTTACAGACTTAGGGCCGCTGCAGTCCGCGCATATTTTGCAGTATGCCCTTACAACAGACCCGGGATGTGCGCTTCGCTATGGGGTTTCCGTTACGGTGCTGCAGGCCGGAGGCCGGGACACGCAATCCTGCCGGGCAATCTGCGATACGCAGGAGGGGACTTGCCGTCTTCTTGTTTTCCTGTGGGAAAATGCGGTGGAGCCGTGCGCCGTGCGGGGGATTGTGGAGGACATCCGGCGCGCGGGCCTTTTGCCGTGCGGCGCGGAAGAGTGAGTGGGCTGTATGAATGAAAACGCGAAGATCCGAGTGCTGATCGCCGAGGACGATCCGATCCAGAATGACCTGCTGAAGGATGCATTGGAGCTGGAGCCCGATATGGCCTGCTGCGGCCAAGCATGTGATGGGCTTGAAGCGCTGGCCAAGCTCCAAACGGAACAGCCGGACGTTTTGCTCCTGGATATCGTGATGCCCAACATGGACGGTGTGGATCTGCTCAACGAGCTGCGGGAGAATCCGCCGCCGAAGCGTCCGAAGGTGATTGCGATCAGCGCGTATGGGCAGGAACATATTGCCCGGGCGGCGTTGGCGCAGGGAGCAGATTGGTTTCTGCTGAAGCCGTACCAGCTGGAGCTGCTGATGCGCCGCATCCGTACGCTTGCAGGCGAGGCCCCTTCCCAAAAGAAGTGCACACTGGAGCACATTGTGTCCAAAGCGGTGATAGACTTGGGTGTGCAGACGAGCGCCGTTGGATTTCTGTATTTGGAACAGGCACTGCTGATTCTTCTTACGCATCAGGGCACCTGCCTGATGAGCAAGGACGTATACGCGGAAATCGCGGCCCGGAACGGTACTACGGAGCAATGCGTTGAAAAAGCGCTGCGAAAGGTGATCCAGCAGATATTTGAGGTGGATTCAGAAGCGCTGCATGCGCTCTTGAAGCTGGGACATAAAGAAGATGCATTACATTTGTCCAACGGCCGGTTCCTTACACTGATGGCGGCGGGGATTCGGCTGCACAATCTGCTCTAGGAGGGGCGTGCGGGGCGCATGAGAATGGATGTCAATGCGGTGTTGCTGCAATATTTTGAACAGACGGCTCCGCCGCAAACGTGCGCGGAAGCAGTCCTGCTGGCTGCAGCGGAGGCGTTGAGGACGCTGCTGGGAGCAGAGGAAGTCCGATTTGTGGTCCGGCTCGGTACTTTGCTGAAGGAATTGACGTTCCCGGGGCAAATCACACGGGCCCGGACGGAAAACGAAGATGATATGATATTGGCTTGCCTGGCGCATTGCGCCGGCAAGCCTGTTTGCGTTTGTGCGCAGAACGGCGACAAGGCGGGAAATTGGCTGTTTCCGCTTCCGGCGGAGGACGGCGCGGTACACGGCGCTGCTTTGTGCAGCGTATTGGGAATCCCGGAGGATGCGGCTCTGGCCGGAGCCGAGCGCCTGACGCGAAGTCTTGCACTGCGTCTGCCGGAGCTGTTCCGGGAGAAAGAGACGGTCGGGATAAGCGGGGCTTCTGCTTCAGAATGGGAACAGGCGGCCATGCTGTCTCATGAATTCAAGACACCTCTGACGGTTGTGCTGTCCTCGCTGCAGCTGCTGCGGCGCAGGCTGTGCCGGCCTGGCAAGGATATTGCGGACGGAGTGGAAAAGTATCTGGATTATGCGGAGCAGAACTTGTATAAGACGCTGCGTCTGGCGGCAAACATTCTGGATGCGCAATACGCGGACGTAAAAAACGTTCAGACGGAAGAGTACACGGACCTTGCCGCTGCGCTTGCGGAAACAGTGGAGGGCGCCCGACCTTATGCTCAGGCGTGCGGCGTTACGCTGCGGTTTGAAAACCGTTCCAAAGGTCCGTGCGGTCTGCTGTGCGATACGCAGCGTCTGGACAGGATCGTGCTGAACTTGCTTTCCAATGCGCTTAAGCACACACCCAGGGGCGGCGCGGTGTTCGTTCTGCTGGAGAGGGATGGGCTGTATGCGCGTATCGTTGTGGAGGACGATGGCTGCGGTATTCCCGAGCAGGCGCTGCCGCACTTGTTTGAAAAATTCTGGCGCGGGCAGGGAGAGCGGGGAGGCTCCGGTCTGGGGCTGTATATTGCGCAGCAGTTTGCACGGATGCAGGGGGGAGAAATTCATGCGGAGAACCGGACGGAGCGCGGTGCGCGTTTTATCGTAGAGCTGCCGGTACGTCTGCCTGGGGCGGAGACAGATGTGCTTTCCAGTGTGCCGCTGCCATACAGCGGCGATTCCCGCGAAACGATGCTTCGCATCGAGCTTGCAGATCTGCCGCTTGCGCAAAAGTATATTTGACGGCTTTACTTTACAGGTAAAATCATGTAAAATAGATGAGAAAATGAAATTGCTTCGATGGGGTGCTGCTATGTCGGTGAAATACAAACGCGTGTTGCTGAAACTGAGCGGGGAGGCGCTGTCCGGGGACAAAGGCTTTGGCTTGGACATGGATACCATCCAGACCATTTGTAAAGGCATCAAAGACGCCCACGATTTGGGTGCTGAGATCGCGATCGTGGTGGGCGGCGGCAACTTTTGGCGCGGCCGCTCCAGCGGCGAGATGGAGCGTACCCGTGCGGATCAGATCGGTATGCTGGCAACGGCCATGAATGCGCTGGCCGTGGCTGACGCCCTGGAGCATTTGGGCGTAGAGGTGCGTGTGCAGACAGCTTTGTCCATGCAGCAGATCGCCGAGCCTTACATCCGCAACCGGGCCATCCGCCATCTGGAAAAAGGGAGAGTCATCATTCTGGCCTGCGGAACGGGCAACCCGTTCTTTTCCACGGACACAGCTTCGGCGCTGCGCGCTGCGGAGATCAACGCGGATATCATCTTCAAGGCGACGATGGTGGACGGCGTTTACGACAAGGACCCCAAAAAATATGCAGATGCAAAAAAATACGACACGCTTACGTTCAGCCGTGTGCTGGCGGACCAGCTTGCCGTGATGGACAGCACCGCTGCGACGATGTGCCGCGATAATTCGCTGCCCATTCTGGTATTTGATATCCTGCACCCCGAAAATATTGCAAAAGCAGTAGCGGGTGAGCCCATCGGCACGCTCGTGGTCGAGCAATAAGGAAAAGAGGAGAGACGATTATGAGCGCAGAGACAAAGACCTATGAAGACAAAATGACCGGCGTCATCAACCATCTTGTAAAGGAGCATGCGACGATCCGCGCGGGCCGTGCGAACCCCGCCATCCTCGATAAGGTGACGGTGGATTATTATGGCACGCCCACGCCCATCAATCAGGTGGCCGCGGTTTCTGTGGCAGAGGCGCGCGTGCTCACCATCAGCCCTTGGGACGCTTCTTTGATGCACGCCATTGAAAAGGCGATCCTTACCTCTGATATTGGTATCAATCCCACCAACGACGGCCGCGTGATGCGTCTGGTTTTCCCGGCTCCCACGGAGGAACGGCGCAAACAGCTCACCAAGGAAGCCATGCACATGGGTGAGGAAGCGAAAATCGCGGTGCGCAACGTCCGCCGTGACGCGCTGGACAAATTCAAAGCGAAGAAAAAGGCGGGCGAGTTGACAGAGGACGATTTGAAAAACCTCGAAAATGAGATGCAGAAGATCACCGACAAATTTGTCAAGGAGATCGATAAGACCTGCGAGGCCAAAAACAAAGAGATCATGGAAATCTGACGGAGCCCGCGCACGCGGCGTTTCCACGGCTGGATGTGTGCCGCGCGGCAGCCCGCGCGGCATTCATTTTTACAAAGGAGTCAAGAGCATTATGGCACATGAACCAGGCTTTGCAAAAGGTTTGAGCATCGGAATCATCATGGACGGGAACGGCCGCTGGGCCAAAAAACGCGGCCTGCCGCGCACTGCGGGCCACACCAGGGGCGCAGAGGTGTTTCGGGATATCATCCGCTACTGCAACGAGCTGGAGGTCGCCTGCGTCACGTTTTATGCGTTTTCCACCGAGAACTGGTCGCGTCCGATGGAGGAAGTCAACGGCATTATGAAGCTGTTCGGCGAATACCTTATTATGGCGTACGATTACCAGAAGGAGAACAACCGTGTGGTGTTTTTGGGCGACCGCACGGCGCTGCCCGCCAAATACCAGGCGCAGATGAACGATATCGAGGAAAAAACCCGCGGCAACACCGGTACGGTGCTCAACGTGGCTGTCAACTATGGCGGCCGGCAGGAGATCGTGCGGGGGATGCAGATCCTGGCACGCCGTGTACAGCAGGGGATGCTGCGGCCTGAGGACATCGACATTGAGATGGTATCGGGCGTAATGTATACCGCCGGGCAGAAAGATCCGGATTTCATTCTGCGCCCCAGCGGAGAGCACAGGCTCTCCAATTTTATGCTGTGGCAGGCGTCTTATGCGGAATTTGTGGATATGGACGTGTTATGGCCGGATTTTACCCGGGCGGATCTGGACCGGGCCATTGAAGAATACAATACCCGCAGCCGCCGCTTCGGCGGAATTTGAAAGCAAAGCGAGGCATGGCTATGAAAACAAGAGTGATTACCTCCGCAGTCGGCCTGGTGGTACTGTTCGCGGTGATGGCGCTGTTCGACACCTTCGTGTTCAACGTCGTCATTGCGGCCATTTGCCTGCTCGCCATCCATGAGGTGTTCAAGGCGTTCCGGTTTGAAAAGGCTGCGTATATTTATTGGGGCTTTGTACCGTATACGCTGCTGGTGATGTTCAGCGATTTCCATATGGTTCGCATCTGTATGCTTCCGGCGTCCTACATTTTTGCGTTGTACCTCGTTTTGTGTGTCATCGGCAATTCAAAGTCCATCAATTATGCAAAGCTGGGCGGCATGGTGCTGTTTTCCTGCATCATCATGTTCTGCTTTTATTCCCTCATTTATCTCAAGCAGCTTCTGCCGCGAGCGACATACGGCTACGATGCGCTGTATTTTATTTTCCTGATTTTGGGCTTTGCCTGGGGCGGGGATTCCGCCGCATATTTTGCGGGACGCGCGTTCGGCAAGCATAAGCTGGCGCCGGTCGTCAGCCCCAACAAGACCATCGAGGGAGCCGTGGGCGGCGTGATGGGAAGCATGCTGCTGGGCGTTGTTGTTACGGCATGCTATACAGCGCTGCACGGGCAGCTTGTCGGCGTGCCTCTGGATACGCTGGGCTGGCGGTATTATGTGGTCGTTGTGCTGCTGGGTGGGTTCGGCTCTCTGCTGGGGATCGTGGGCGATCTGTTTGCCTCTGTGATCAAGCGCCAGTGCGGCATCAAGGATTACGGCACCATCTTTCCCGGGCACGGAGGCATTATGGACCGCTTCGACAGCGTGCTTTTCATCGCGCCGTTTGTCGCAATGGTCGTGACGGCGGTATTTTACTATTTTACGAAATAACGAGGCGTGATATTATGACAAAAAAGGTCACGGTCCTTGGCTCCACAGGTTCTATCGGTACGCAGAGCCTGGATGTTATCCGCGCGCAGGAATACAGCGTGTTTGGGCTGGCGGCGCATTCCAATGTGGAGCTGCTGCTGCGACAGGTACAGGAGTTTCATCCTCATTGCATTGCTGTTGTGGATGATGCGGCGGCGGACCGCGCCGCCCGGGAGCTGCACGGCATGCCGGGCGCGCCGGTCCTTCTGCGAGGCAAAGAAGGTCTTGAAGAATTGGCAGCTATGGACGGCTCGGACATCGTGCTCAACGCGGTGGTGGGCATTGCCGGGCTTGCCGCGACGCTGTCCGCCATCAAAAGCGGGCGGGATGTGGCGCTGGCCAACAAGGAGAGCCTTGTCACCGGAGGTTCCCTCGTGACGGATGCCGTCCGGGAGAATAACGTCAAGCTTCTGCCTGTGGACAGTGAGCATTCGGCCATTTTCCAATGCTTACAGGACGAATACTCGGCCAAAAGCCTGCAAAAGATACTGTTGACGGCCTCCGGCGGGCCGTTTTTCGGCCGCACGCGGCAGGAGCTGCAGAATGTTACAAAGGACGATGCGCTGCGCCATCCCAATTGGAGTATGGGAAGCAAGATCACCATTGATTCCGCCACGCTGATGAACAAAGGGTTGGAGCTGATCGAGGCTGTCTGGCTGTTCGGCCTGCCGGCAGAGCAGGTACAGGTGGTGGTACAGCGCCAGAGTATTATCCATTCGATGGTGCAGTTCAGTGACAACTCCATTTTGGCACAGTTGGGGGTGCCGGATATGCGCATTCCCATCCAGTACGCGCTTACCTGGCCGGAGCGTGTGCCCGGCCCTGCGCCGGAGCTGGACTTCACAAAGCTGCACGAGCTGACTTTTGACACAGCGGATGAGGCTACTTTCCGCTGCCTCGCGGCATGTAAAAAAGCAATCGGCAAGGGCGGCCTTGCACCGTGTGCTGCAAACGGCGCAAACGAAGAGGCAGTGCGTCTGTTTCTGGAGGGACGCATTCCGTTCCTGAAAATCGGTGAGCTGGTGGAGGGCGTTGTGGACAGCGAAGCCTTCGGCGGGCCATATACTCTGGATGACGTGTATGCATGCGACGCGGCGGCGCGCGCATATGTTTTAGCACATGTATCCTAAAAGAATGGGCGGCGGCGCGCCGGGCTGTTATACGGTCCGTACGGCGCGGCCGAACAAATGAAATAAAAGGCAGGGCACAGAATGGCATCATTTTTCAGCAGCGCGGGGTCGTTTCTCATTACGGTGTTGGCGTCGGTATTCGTATTCGGCATTGTGATTTTCATTCATGAGCTGGGGCATTTCCTCACTGCGAAGTTCAGCGGCATCCAGGTGAACGAATTCGCGCTGGGCATGGGGCCTACGCTGTTCAGCTTCACCCGCGGGGGAACAAAATACGGCTTGCGCCTGTTTCCCATCGGCGGCTTTGTCAGTATGGAGGGTGAGGACGAGGAGAGCGAAGAGGCGGGTTCCTTTACAAAGGCCCCGGTGGGAAACCGAATCCTTGTCACCGTGGCGGGCGCTGTGATGAACCTCCTTCTGGGTTTTGTGGTCCTTGTTTGCGTGGTGTGTTCGCAGCAGCTCATCAGCACGCGCACCGTAGCGGAATTTTACGAGGGTTCGTCCACACAGCAGTCCGGCCTGCAGGTGGGAGACACCATCGTTGCGGTAAACGGACGGCGCTGCTTTATCGCAAATGATATCATCTATGAGTTCGCCCGTACCCAGCAGGGGCAGGCGGACTTGACCGTATTGCGTGACGGAAAGCGCGTGCAGCTGGACAATGTGGTGTTCGATACCTACGAAGAAAACGGCGTCAACCAGCTTGTCATTGATTTTAAAGTGCTGGGCGAGAAAAAGACGGTGGGCAGCGTTTTGAAAGAGGCGGGAAACTGGACGCTCTCGCTGGGGCGTATGGTCGTGCTCAGCCTGACGGATCTTATTACGGGCCGTATCGCGGTCAACAATTTGTCCGGTCCCGTAGGCATTGTTTCCGCCATCAGTGAGGCGTCTTCGCTGGGGCTTTCTTCACTGTTGATGCTGCTCGCGCTCATTACCATCAATCTGGGCATTTTTAACCTTCTGCCCATTCCTGCGTTGGACGGCGGACGGCTGGTATTCCTTATCATCGAGGCGATCCGCCGAAAACCCATCAGCCAAAAATATGAGATCGCCATCAACGCCGCGGGATTTATCCTGCTTATCGGGCTGATGATTTTCGCCACATTCAACGATATCACCAAACTGATCGTATAAAAAGAGGGAAGACAATGCGCAAGAATACACGAGCCGTCCGTATAGGCGGCGTTACAGTGGGCGGTGGAAATCCTGTTGCAGTGCAGAGCATGCTCAATGTGCCCATTCATGATATCGCGGGAAATGTGGCCCAGGCCAAACGGCTGGAAGCAGAAGGCTGCCAGATCGTACGGGTCACGGTTCCGTCCGTTGCGGACGTGCCCGTGGTAGAGGCATTAAAGAATGCTGTAAAAATGCCTGTTGTGGCGGATATTCATTTTGATTACAAGGTCGCTTTGGCTTGCGCCGAAGCGGGCGTGGATAAAATACGCATCAACCCGGGCAACATCGGAGATGACGCCCATGTCGGCGAGGTCGCTTCGGCCTGCCGTGCAAGGGGCATCCCCATCCGCATCGGCGTAAACGGCGGCAGCCTGGAAAAGGAGATCCTTGCAAAATACGGAAAGGTTACGCCGGAAGCGCTGGTGGAGAGCGCGATGTACCATGTATCGCTGCTGGAAAGGCACGATTTCAACGATATTGTCATCTCTATCAAATCCTCCAATGTCCCCGTGGTGGTGGAAGCATACCGCCAGCTCAGCCTGCGGTGCGATTACCCTCTGCATGTGGGCGTTACCGAGGCCGGTACATACCGTATGGGCCTTATTAAATCGGCTATGGGCATAGGGACACTGTTGTTGGAGGGGATTGGAGACACCATTCGCGTGTCGTTGACGGACGAGCCGGAAAAAGAAGTGCGTGCGGGTTTTGACATCCTGCGCGCCGCGGGACATTTTGTGCCCGGCCCCGAGGTCGTCAGCTGTCCTACCTGCGGGCGTACAAATATCAACGTAGCCCAAATCGCCTCGGAGGTCGAGGAGCGTCTGCGCGGCTGCAATAAGCCGATCAAGGTGGCTGTCATGGGCTGCGTGGTCAATGGCCCTGGCGAGGCCAGGGGCGCGGATATCGGCATTGCCGGAGGTAAGGACTGCGCCATGCTGTTCGTCAAGGGACAGCAGGTGCGTATGCTGCGCGGTAATATCGTGGACGAGCTGTGTGAAGAGATCGAACGGTTGGTGTTGGAATAATGAAGCCCATGCTTACGCAGCTCTGGCCGCAGTTTACGGCTGACGCCGCGTTTATGGACAGCTACGGCAGCGCCATCGTGGAGCGTGTCGTTGCGGACAGGCAAAATAAAATCATCACTGTGGTATACCGTACGGCAAATCCGGTGCCCGCTGAGACCAGCGGACGCCTGATCGCATCCTTAGAGCCGCAGTTCCCGGGCTTTGCACTCAAGGTGCAGGGCCTGTTTGCATATACCTGCCTTACGTCCCGAGCCGTGTTGGAGCTGGCAGAGGAATTGAAAGACGCAGGCCTGCCCATTAACGGCTTTTTGTCGGGGGCTCAGGTGGATATTGCGGGGGAGCACATCACCGTGCGCGTGCAGAATGGTGTGCTGCTGCTGACGCAGATGGAATTTGCCGTGAAACTGGAGGAGCTGATCGCCGCGCGCACCGGAGTGCGGCCGCAGGTGGCGCTGGTGTGCGACACGGCTATTTCGGCCGAGGCCGTGGAAGAACATATCTTGAAAAAGGCGCCGCCCGCCCGCCAGTTCAAGGCCAAAAGCGAGGGGCCTGCCGTAAAGGTGCAGGGATTGGACCTGGAGGACGCGCCTGCCAAGCTGGTGAATGGGCATATGTTCCAGCCGACGGGCCTGACAGCGCTGCGCGATGTTGGGGCAGAGGCCGGCAAAGTTACGGTTTGGGGCGATGTATTCTTTACAGAGATCAAGGGGAACTGGCGCAAGATCTATTCCATTTCCATCACGGATTATACAGGCTCCATCAATCTGAAAATACGGCCGCAGGAGGGAGAAAACTGCGACAAGTGGGAGGAGCTTGGCCCCGGGGACACGCTTATCATCAAGGGCGACTGTGCCTATGACAAATACGAGCGCGATTATGTCATTTACCCTTATGACGTGCTGAAGGTGGCGCGGAAAAAGCGTGTGGACCCTGCGCCGGAAAAGCGTGTGGAGCTGCATCTGCATACGAAAATGAGCAGCATGGATGGTTTCTGTGACCCTAAAACCATCGTAAAAACGGCCCACCGCATGGGTCACCGCGCGGTCGCTGTCACAGATCACGGCGTGGTGCAGGGCTTCCCTGAAGCGATGCTGGCCACGGACGATATCCGAAAGAAAGACCCGGATTTTAAGCTTATCTACGGCGTGGAAGCTTATTTTGTGGATGACATGGTGCCCGTTGTGTATGGTGCGGCCACGGGCGCCATGAGCCAGTCCTTCGTAGTGTTCGATTTGGAGACTACGGGCCTTTCACCGGCCGACTGCGCCATCACGGAAATCGGCGCAGTGGTGGTCGAGAACGGCGAGATCACCGAAAGCTACAACAGTTTTGTAAATCCGGGCTGCCATATTCCCGAGGAAATAACGAAGATCACCAACATCACCGACGAAATGGTGGCCGATGCACCGGGGCAGGAGGAGGCGCTGCGGGCGTTTCTGGAATTTGTGGACGGCCGTGTGCTCATCGCGCACAATGCCCATGGCTTTGACATTCGCTTCTTAAAGGCGTGTGCGGAGCGGTACGGTGTGCCGTTCGGCAACACCTACATCGACACATTGCCGCTGGCGCAGGCACTCTATCTTGGACTGCGCAATTACAAGCTGGATACCATCGGTAAATATCTTGAGATCCCGCCGTTTCAGCACCACCGCGCCTGTGACGACGCGAAGGCGCTGGCACAGATCTACGTGAAGATGATCGAGGATCTTGCTCTGCGCGGCGTAACGGCGCTGGAGAATGTGAACACAGGTCTTGGCGGCACGCGTGAGCTGGCAAAGAAGAATTTTCACCTCATCATTCTGGTACGCAATGCGGCGGGTTTGAAAAATCTGTACCGTATCATTTCGGCCGCGCATATGGATTATTTCTTCAAGGTTCCGCGTGTGCCGCGCAGCCTTTTGAACAAATACCGTGAGGGCCTTATCATCGGCTCTGCCTGTGAAGCGGGAGAACTTTACAGGGCGATCGTGGAGGGGCGAAGCTTTGATGAGCTGAAAAATATCGCCGCTTATTACGATTTTCTTGAGGTGCAGCCGCTGGGCAACAACGAATACATGCTGCGGGAGCACATGGTGGACAGCATCGAGCAGATTCAGGAATTCAACAAGACGGTTATCCGTCTGGGCGAAGCGTTGGGCAAAATGGTGGTGGCCACGGGCGACGTGCATTTTATGGAGCCGGAGGACGCCATCTACCGCGCGGTGCTGCAGGCGGGCAACGGCTTCAAGGACGCCGATAATCAGGCTCCGCTGTACTTCCGTACCACAGATGATATGCTCAAGCAGTTCAGCTATCTTTCTCCGGAGAAGGCGCGGGAGATCGTCATCACGAACCCAAACCGTATCGCGGATATGGTGGACGGCGACGTGCGTGCCATCCCCAAAGGACTGTATACGCCCACCATCGAGGGCGCGGATGAATCCCTGCGGGAGGATACCATGCGCAACGCGCGGGAACGCTACGGCGACCCGCTGCCTGAGCTTGTGGAAAAGCGTCTTACGCGCGAGCTGGATTCCATCATCAAGCACGGCTTCGCAGTGCTGTATGTCATCGCCCAGAAGCTGGTGCTGAAAAGCGAAGAGTACGGTTATCTGGTCGGCTCCCGCGGCTCCGTCGGTTCTTCGGCCGTGGCGCACTTTTCGGGCATCTCCGAGGTGAACAGCCTGCCGCCCCACTACCTGTGTCCCAAATGCAAATGGAGCGAGTTTTACACCGACGGCTCGGTGGCGGACGGCTTCGACCTGCCGGACCGTGTTTGTCCCCAGTGCGGCGAAAAGCTCATCGTGGACGGCCATGACATCCCGTTTGAGACCTTCCTGGGCTTTGACGGCGATAAGGAACCGGATATCGACCTGAACTTTTCCGGCGAGGTGCAGGGCCGGATTCACCGCTATACGGAGGACCTGTTCGGCCACGACCATGTGTTCAAGGCGGGCACGATCTCCGGCCTGCAGGATAAAACGGCCTACGGCTATGTGAAAAAGTACCTGGAGGAGCGCGGGCGCATCGTAAACCATGCGGAGGAGAACCGGCTGGTACAGGGATGCGTAGGCGTCAAGCGTACCACCGGCCAGCATCCGGGCGGCATGGTCGTTGTGCCCAGCAATTATGACGTGTTTGATTTCTGCCCCATCCAGCATCCGGCGGACGACAAGGAAAAGGGCATGATCACTACGCATTTCGAGTTCAAATACCTGCACGATACCATACTCAAGCTGGACGAGCTGGGGCACGATGTGCCCACGATGTACAAGCACCTGGAGGATATGACCGGTATCAAGATGGATTCGGTGCCCATGAATGACCCTAAGGTCATCTCGCTGCTGGTCTCCACAGAGGCGCTGGGTGTGAAGCCGGAGGATATCGACAGCCTGACGGGAACCTTCGGCATCCCGGAGCTCGGCACGAATTTTGTGCGCAACATGCTCATCGAAGCACAGCCCAAGAGCTTTGGCGACCTGATTCAGATATCCGGCCTGTCCCACGGCACCGACGTGTGGAACGGCAACGCGCAGGACCTGATCAAGGACGGCGTGTGTACCATTTCCGAGGTGATCGGTACCCGCGACAGTATCATGACATACCTGCTTCATAAGGGTGTGGAGCCGAAGCAGGCGTTTACCATCATGGAGCTGACGCGAAAGGGCAAGGTGGCGAAGGGCGGTTTCCCGGAGGGCGTGGAGGATATGCTGCGCGCCCACGATGTGCCTGAATGGTATTTGGACAGCTGTAAGAAAATCAAGTACATGTTCCCGAAGGCGCATGCCGTGGCGTATCTGATCGCGGCTATCCGCCTGATGTGGTTCAAGGTGTATCATCCGCTGGAATTTTACGCCACACACTTCACGGTGCGCGGCGACGATATCGACTATGATGCCGCGGTGGGCGGTATAAAAGTAGCGAAACAGCATTTGAAAGAAGTAAATGCCCGCCTGAAAGAAGAAAAGAAAGCCAAGGACGAGGACATCCTTGCTTCGCTCCAGATGGTGAACGAGATGCTGCAGCGCGGCTACGAATTTCTGCCCATCCGCATCGGGAAAAGCCGCGCCAAGACCTATACGGTGGAGAATGGTAAGATCCGCCTGCCTTTTATGGCGCTGAAGGGGCTGGGAGACGCGGCGGCGAACACGCTGGAAAAGGCTACCCTGGAAGGCCAACAGTATATTTCCGCCGAGGATCTGCAAAGTGCGTGCAATGCTATTTGCGCTACGGCCAAGAACGAAGGGCATATGGAATACGGTATCGTTTCCAATACCATCATGGATACGTTGGCGGACATCGGCGCGCTGGGAGACTTGCCAAAATCCAGCCAGGTGACGTTTTTTTGAGCGCGCCGCACTGTCGTCAAAATGCGCGGGGAGAGGACTATGACGCATTATTTGTTCACGATAGCGCTGCTGCCGCCCGCAGTGTTTGCTTTGTTTTGGGCGGTAAAACGAAAAAAACACACGGGCATGGCAGCCGGCTTCTGGTTCGACATGTTTCTTGTGACGCTGGGCGTGTGCGCGCTGCTGGCGGCATTGGCATATCCCGACAGCGCCGCGTCGTTCCTGTTCCTTGTCTGTGCGGCGCTTGTGTTTGCGTTTTTGCTGTTGTTCGGCGTTTATATCCTGCTGGGGCTTTTGCTCTGGAATACGGTGCAGATGCTCAAGCGGGAACGGCCGAGCCTCAAGCATATGTTGACGCTGATCCTTGCTCTGGCGATCCTTGCGCTTATGGCGCTTCCGTGGGTTTTGGGCAAAAGCGGATTGTTTCCCTGGCTGTATCCGCTGTGGATGGCGCTTCTGGGGACGGCGGTCTTTTTCGCTTTGCACAGCCTGGTGTTTCTGACGGCGTTCTATGTGGGAAAGTGGTTCCCGCCGCGTAAAAGAGTGGATTATATCGTTGTATTGGGCAGCGGGCTGATAGACGGCAAGGTGCCTCCGCTGCTGGCCGGGCGCGTAGATGCGGCGCTGCGGTATGCGGCGCGGCAAAAAAGAAAAACGGGGCGTGAGCCTTGCTTGATAATGTCCGGAGGACAGGGGGCGGATGAGCCGCGTCCCGAGGCTGAAGCCATGCGGGAGTACGCAATGGAAAAAGGTTATCCGGCGGAGCTTGTGCTGGCGGAAACACAGTCGAAGAACACGAGGGAAAATTTTTTATATTCCAAGCGCGTGGCTGAGGCGCACAGCGAGGGCAAGCCGTACTGCTGTATCTATGCGACAAGCGATTACCATCTGCTGCGGGCGGGGCTGTACGCCGGACGGGCCGGCTTTTCCTGTGACGGTGTGGGCGGCAGGACGGCAGGCTATTATCTGCCCAACGCTCTTTTGCGGGAATACATCGCTTACGTGGTCATGAACAAAAAGCGGTATCTGACCATTGCGGCTGTTGTATTTGCTCTGTCTCTTACCCTATGGGGCGGGCTTGCTCTTCTGGCCTGGTTCGCAAGAATGCTGTAAAGAAAAAAGAGCGCCGTGCTT
>NZ_JAFOIN010000104.1:0-4877 GCF_017421385.1 Ruthenibacterium sp.
CAGGGGCGGGGCGCCGCCGTTTTTGCGGGCCAGCGGCACGCGGCAGAACAGCACGGCGCCGGCCACGGGCGGCGCCGCCCACAAAAGCACGATCCATTGCCAGCGCGCGGCGCCCCACACCGCCAGCAGGCCCGTGGTGGCCAGCACCACGAAGATCTGCCCCCAGGCGAAAAACGAGTGCAGCATGCTCATGCTGCGGGCCTTGCGCTCCTCCGGGATGGGCAGCGCGTCCAAAATGGGGCTGAGCAGCAGCTCCTGCAGGCCGCCCGCCGCGGCGAACAGGAACATGCCCGCGCAAAAGCCTGCAAAGGGCCTCTGGGGGAACAGTATGGGGGCGGCGGCAAACAGGCCCAGCCCGGCCGCGCTGACGAGGGGAGCGGCCACGGCAAACGGGCGGAAGCCGTATTTTTCCACCGGCTTTGAGAACAGGACGTCGGACGCGACCTGCGTGATGAAATTCAGCGAGACAAGGATGCCGAAATCGGTAAAGCTGAGGCCGTACAGGCCGCGCAGCGGCACATACAGAATGGCAAAGCAGCTGCCCACAGCCTGAAAAAAATTTGCAAAGCAGCAGGCCCACAGCGTGGAACGGTACCGTGCTTCCATAACAAACGCGCTCCGTTTCTGTTGTTGGATGGTGTTTTGTTTGTTCCCGCGCCGCGGGAAAAGGACAGGGGCCGTCCTGCGGAGCGGGCCGCTGCGCCCGCGCCCATTTGGCAGGACGGCCCCGGAGTTGGCCTTACAGCCGCGCTTTTCAGGCTGTCCGGAAGGCGGCGCTCTCAAGCCCCCGGGCGGCGCGCCGTTCCCGGCGCGGTATTTCTTTAAGGCAACACCGCACAATTCTAAGAGTCGAATCGCGCCGGCAGATTTTTTGGCAGGTTAAACAAAAAGCGCAGCGAATACTTTGTGTATTCGCGAGCATTTTTGTGACAGTTGCCGGAAAATCTGCAAGCGAGGCGACGCTTAAGGCTTCAGCCGTAAATTGTGCGGTGTTGCCTTAAGCCAGCCGGCTCTCGATCTCAGCGGCCACCCGCTCGCGCAGGGCCAGCAGGTAACCGGCGCCGCGCGGGTAATCCCGGAATGTCATGGGCCGCATCTCCGCGTCCGCATAGATCAGCTCCTCCACGAACGCGCGCCCGGCAAGCTGCTCCAGCAGCTGCAGCGCCCGCAGGTCCAGCAGCGCGTCGTCCTGCACCTCCGCGCGCACCGACGAAAGCGGCGCGCCGTCCGGGCCGGGATATACAAGGAACGGGTCTCCCGAGGGGAATGCATAGTCGGCGTGCGTCACGCGGTACGGGTCCACAGGATGCAGTGAAAACTTGGAATTGTAAAAATTGTACCCCCAGTGCAGGAAGCCCTTGATGCCGTACAGGTACATCAGCACGCCCATGATGCGGTTGCGCGCGCTCTCCATGGCGAAAAAGCGGTTGGGCACAAGGCTGCTCTGGGCACAGCAATAGTACACCCACAGCCCGGGCACCTGCGCGTCGATGAACGGCTGGATGTGGTCGTTGGCGGGCACGGGCTGGCGCACAAGGCCCTGCCTGTAAAATTCAAGGCTGCTGAGCGCGTCAATGACCTGGCAGCCCTCCAGCAAATCCTCCGCCTGGGCTTTGGCCGCGCGGTAGGAATCCAGATGCTCGGGCGACGGCTCGTCGGAGATGTGGTAGTACACATGCTCTTTGTCGTAGCCCATGCCCTCCAGCGCGGTGCGCAGCGCCGGCAGGAACGCCTCCAGAAACGCGCGGTATTCCGCGCTTGCCGCCGGCACGTCCCAGCCGAAGATGCGCCGCTCCTGCCCATCCACCACGGCCATGATCTTGGGCGTGGCGTGCGCGCCCCATTGGGTGAACAGATGGGCGATCTCCAGATATTCCACGCCGTGGCGCCTGCACAGCCCGGCCCAGCGCCCGAGCTTTTCAAAGCCGAAGGAATACACCCCGGCGTCGCGGCGCACGTCCACAAGCTGCACGGTCAGCCGTTCGCCGTTTACGGCGGTGTCCAGCGGCGGCGTGAACACGGGCGTGAGCAGCATATTGATGCCGTGCTCCTCCCCCGCCGCGCGGATGAAATTCTCCAGGATGCGCCAGTGCTCTTCGCTCAGCGGCGCAACGCCGTAATAAGAGGCCAGGCAGTCCGCATGGAACCACTCGGTGTGCAGCAGCGTCTGGGCGGGCAGCCGCGCCCGGCCCACGCACAGCGTAAAGCGGCAGGTGAACGCAAGCCCGGCCGCGTCTGCGTCCCGGTAGAGCACGCCGTTGGGCATCCTCTGCTCCTCCACGGCCCGCGCCGTCACGGCCACCTCATACGCGCCGGGGGCCGCGTCCGCGGGGATATCCCAGCTCAGCCACACGCTGCGGTACTGGCGCGGCAGCGGTGTAACCGCGGGCGCCTCCAGCGGGGCCAGCAGGTCCGGGAACAGGCCCGGCTCCTTCGTGATGTAGTGCTCGTCCGCGCTTTCGTAGCAGGGATAATCGGAGGGCATCAGCTCCACGGCGCGCAGAACGGCGGGCGCAGGCGCGCCGTCCGCCTCGATGGTAAAGCTCTGCACGGGCATGCCCGGCGCGGCGTCGTCCGCACGGTATACGAGCTGCACCGCGGCGCGGGCGCCCCGCCAGACGGAAAGGCGCGCGCCGTCCGAAAGCGCCGCGGGGCGCTGTGCCGGGAATACCTTCTCCAGAGAAGACGCAAGGAAAAATTCATATCGGGCCATAAGACGAACTCCTTTTATGATCTGAGTGTATTTCGCAGCTTGTCGAAAAAGCTGCGCTTTTGCGCCAAACTGCCTGCGAACAGGGCCTGCGGCCCCGTTCGCCGCGTACGGCGGCCTTCGGCGGTCGCTTCGCTCTACACGCCTCGGCACTAGCCCTGCGGGGCGTCGCGGGGTTGCCCTAGATGAAAAAGGGGCGTCCACACGCTAAGAGCCGCGCTTTCAGCGCGGTTGTCCGCAGGGGAGGCTTCGCACCGCTCCGACACGCGCCTGCGGGCGCAGTCTCCACCCCTTTTTGGCGGCATTCGCCGCGTGGCTTGCACTTTGCTGCGCAAAGATGCATGGCTTTGCCACCGCCAGCCTTTTCCCCGGACGCTTCTTTTCCTTCTTTGCCTTTTTCGACAGTCTGACTTCTTTCATATTACCCTTTGATCCCGGAAAGCGCAATCCCTTCCACAAATTCTTTCTGCAGCGCGACATACAAAAGGAACGGCGGCAGGAACGCCAGCGTGGAGCCGGCCATCACCAGGCCGTAGTTGGTGGAGTAGTTGCCCTTGAGCGCCGCAATGGCCAGCGTCAGCGTCTGCATGCGCTCGTCCGTCACGGTGACAAGGGGCCACAAAAAGTCGTTCCAGCAGGTGATGAACGTAAAGATGGTGAGCGAGACGAGCACCGGCTTCACCAAAGGCACCACCACGGAGAGGAACAGCCGGTTTTCACCGCAGCCGTCAATGCGGGCGGCCTCGATGAGCTCGTCCGGCACGTTGACCATGAACTGCCGCACCAGAAACACGCCGAACGCGTTCAGGATGGGCAGCATCAGCGCGATGTGGGTGTTCATCAGCCCCAGGTTTTTGATGATGGTGAACACCGGGATGAGCGTCACCTGCCCGGGTATCATCAATGTGGCAAGATAGACCATGAACAGCTGGTCGCGCCCCGGAAAATGCTTTTTTGCAAAGCCGTAGGCGGCCATGGCGCACACGATGCAGTTGAGCACGCACGCGCCGCCTGTGACGATGACGCTGTTCAGCAGGTTGCGCCCGATGTTGAAGTTGCTGAACACGCGGGCATAGTTTTTGAAGCTGAACTCCGCGGGATCGAACCGGAGGTCCAGCACGGTTTTCTGCGTGAGGGAAACCAGGCCCATGTACACAAAGGGCAGCAGCGCAAACAGCGCCATTGCCAGCAGCACGGCCCCCAGCACCGCGCGCGCGGCGTTTTTTTTCGCTCTGCGGCTCATCAGTCCTCACCGCCCTTCAGCAGCAGCTTCTGCAGGCCGGAAACGGCAAGCACGAACACGAACATCAGCATGGCCACGGCGCTTGCGTAGCCCATATTGTACTCTTTGAACGCCGCGTTGTAGGTTGTGAGCACCAGCGTCACGGTGGAGGTGCCCGGGCCGCCGCCCGTCATGGTGTACACCAGGTCGAACACCTGGAACGACCAGATGGTCCCCAGCGTCACCACAAGGAACGTCACGCTGGAAAGCCCCGGCAGCGTGATCTTGAAAAAGCGCTGGAACGCATTGGCGCCGTCCACCTCGGCCGCCTCGTACAGGCTGCGCGGGATATCCATGATGCCCGCGAAGTAAATAACGAGGAAGTACCCCACGTTTTTCCACACGCTGACGATGCAGACGCTGAGCATGGACGTGAGCTTGCCGCCCAGCCAGTTCACCGAGGGCAGGCCGAACGCATGGATGATGCTGTTCACCACGCCGCGCGGCGACAGCAGCGTGAACCACAGCGTGCCCACAAGGATGGCCGACGCAATGACGGGCACGAACAGCGAGCTTTTTACAAAATTGCCGAATTTGTTGTGGAACAGCTCGGCGATGACCGCCGCCAGCACCAGCGAGCCGGCTGTCTGCAGCGGCACGGTGATCACCGTAAAGACCACCGTGTTTTTCAGCGAGGCGCGCACATAAGGGTCCCTGAACAGGCGGATGTAATTGTCCAGCCCCGTCCACTGGGGCGGCTGCAGCACATTGTACTTCGTAAAGCTGAAGTACAGGCTCATCAGGATGGGCACCACCGAGAATACCAGGATCAGCACGAGGCTGGGCAGGATATACAAAAAGCCCTGCGCAGCCTCCTTTCTGCGATTGATCATAACACACAACCCCTTTTATCCAGGCGGCGGGCAGGCGCGCCGCGCCTGCCCG
>NZ_JAFOIN010000105.1:0-27313 GCF_017421385.1 Ruthenibacterium sp.
ATCTGCGCCAGAAATTCTTTCTTCTTTGTCCGCACCTGCGCCAGTTCATCGCTCAGTGCGGACATGCTCATTTGTTTTTCCATACTTTCTTTATATCATATCGATCAATATTGTGTCTGCTTTTCTGTGCGGTATTGCCCTTAATAAATAGCAGCAATATGTATATGCCGTACAGCCTGAGAGAAAAAGCTTTTATTCTTCGCCACACGCGGGGAACCGCACGCAAGCATATCCTCAACCACACCTTCGAAATGCACAGAGGCGACACGCCGACGGTTCATACACCCCGCCATCAACTTTACATGATGTTTGTTTGTGGAGATATCTTCGATTTTCCGTCGGACCCCACCGTCTTTCCAAAGTGCGATTCCATAGGTCCTATGAACCACACCGTGCTCATCTCTTATCGCTCCTGCTGTTACAAAATAATACTCCAACTGGAATCCGCCCTTTCCGCCGAAAATAATAATTGCAGAATCCAGTATACTGAAAAAAGGCGTTAATTGCCGTTAAGAAAACGCGGGCAGCCGCCAATCTTCCGTTAAGACTTATTCCTTTTCCCCGTCCAGCATCCGGTAACCGACGCCGGTCTCCGTAAAAATATATTCCGGCTCCGCGGGGTTCTTTTCCAGCTTGCGGCGAATATTTGCCATATTCACGCGCAAAATCTGATTGCTGCCCCCTGTAACGCCGGGGCCCCAGGTCTCCCGCATCACAAAGTCGTAAGTAAGCACACGCCCGGCATGGCGCGACAGCAACGCGACGATATTATATTCCGTCTGCGTCAAATGCACATCCGCACCGTCTACCGTTACCCGGCGCTTGTCATAATCGATGCGCATTTTGCCCGCACGGAACACGCCGCCCGATGCATTTATATCCGCTCTGTTCTGGCTGTGGCGCAGCGCTGTGCGCACACGGGCCAACAGCTCGCTGGTCCCAAAAGGCTTTGTGATATAATCATCCGCGCCCAGATCCAAAGATTCCACCTTATCCCGCTCATGGGAACGCGCCGATACAACGATCACCGGCGTCTGTGTCCAGCTGCGCACCGTACTGAGCACTTTCTGCCCGTCGATATCCGGCAGGCCCAAATCCAGAATGATCAGATCCGGACAGTAGGAGGACGCCATCATCAACGCCTCCTCCCCCGTGGCTGCGCGTTTCACCTCATACTGGTTCGCGCGCAGAACCGTTGTGATGAAACTGGCAATGTTGCTTTCATCTTCCACCAGTAAAATCAAATATTTGTTTGCCATTTTTATTCCTCCTCCAGCGGAAGCCGAAATGTAAACTCCGCGCCGCCTCCAGGCACGTTGCGCGCCTCCATGGTTCCGCCGTGCGCTTTTACAATACTGTTGCAGACCGAAAGGCCGATTCCCATGCTGTGGTGGGCGTCCGCATGGTCCTCTCTGTCCCTTTGAAACATGCCGTCAAAAATATGCGCAAGCCGTTCCGGAGAAATGCCCGCGCCGTTGTCACTAACGCAAAATTGTGCGTTTTTCCCCTGCCGTGACACGGTAAGCCTTGCTCTTGTATCCGGCGGAGTATGAAAAGCCACGTTTTCCAGCAGATTTATGATCACTTGCTTGATGAGCATCGCATCCATGGGCACCATCAGCAAATCGTCCGGCACAGAAGCCGAGATCACGCGTTCCGGGAAACGTTTTCGAAATTTTGAAACAGCTTCTGCAACAACTTCCTCAGCCGCCTCCGGTACTTTATTCAAATTCGCTCCCACCGCCCCGTCTACACGCGTAACCGTAAGCAGATTTTCAACCATACCCACGAGCCATTCGGCATCTTCGTGTATCTCTCCCAGCAAAGTAAGGCGTTCTTTTGCTGTGAGCACACTGTCATTTTCCAAAATCGCAGAACTTGCCCCCAGAATGGAAGTAAGCGGCGTGCGCAGGTCATGCGACACGGCTCGCAGCAGATTGCTGCGCATCTTTTCGCGCTCCGCTTCAAGCTGAAGCTGTCCCTGTTCCTTGATGCGGGCCGTCATCGTGCTCGTTGTGACGGAGACAATGAGCGCGCACAAAATCGTTACAGGATAACCGGGCAGCGTGAAATTGAACGCCCAGTACGGATAGGTGAAAATAAAGTTGGTAAGCAGAACGCCCGCGACTGCGGCAAAGGTTCCGTACAAAAAGCCCTGGGTAAACCTTGCAATCATGAACGCCGCCAACACATAAATGACCTGTACAGCCGCCATGTAATCATCTCCCGGGTTAAGTTCCCGCAAAATGATGCACGACGCTGTCGCCAGAAACAGACCGAACAGCGTTTTCAAGCAGTCTCCTGCAGATACGGGAAAGCACCGCTTGAAAAATCCGCTTATGCGGTTCGCCACAAAAGTCACCTCTCCCTGTCTCATGCTCAGGAACTGCAATAGAAAAGCTCTTCTATATAATAACAAAATCCAGCAAAAATTCCTAGGGCAACACCGCAAAATTCACGGCTGATGCCTTAAGCGTCGCCTCGCTTGCAGATTTTCCGGCAGCTGTCACAAAAATGCTCGCGAATACACAAAGTATTCGCTGCGCTTTTTGTTTAACCTGCCAAAAAATCTGTCGGCGCGATTCGACACTTAGAATTGTGCGGTGTTGCCCTAGTACCCAGCTTTTGTGCGGAACGGCAGATACAAATAAAATACGGAATATGCCACAATCTCCACGGCATCCACGAATTTTTTCTCAAATCAGCCAGTCGATTTTTATTTCCTGCGCACCTGTTTTACCATCTCTTTCTCCTATCTGAACATCTTGAATAAAAAGAGCCGCCAGTTCCCTTGTCAGAGCGGATGCTTCCGTAATCTCCTGTAAGTAAGTCTCCAGTTTCGTCCTGCCTCCCGGCGCTTTTTGTTCCTCTTTTTCCTCAAGAGCCAATGCTTCGAGCCTGTGTATCAATTCTTTTTTGTCCGCAAGGTAAACCCGGTTCAGTTCCAGAAACTGTTCTTCTTCCAGAATGCCACGGGATTTGTCCAAATACAGGTCGTGCAATGCCTTGATCCGCTGCTCAAGCTCCATCTTCAGGCGCAATTGTTCCTTTGTACGGCGTTTCCGGTCGCTCTGTGCAAGATCTTCCATAGCGCATACATCCGCCTGCTGCGGATCGAAATAGCGATTTATATGACATTGCAGCCGGCGCAGCACCTCCTCCTCCAACCAGTCCAGGCGGATGTTATGATTTGTGCACAGAGGCTTGTGCGTCGCATACAGCTTGCACCTGAGATAAGAATATTTGCCGGCAGCCCGGCCGTTGCTGTAGCGCTGCATCGCGCTGCCGCACTGCATACAATGGACTTTCCCCGCCAGTGGATGCACCTCTCCCAGCCCCGTGGAGCGTGTGCGCGCATGCAGCATTTCCTGTACGCGCTCGAACGTTCTGCGGCTGATGACCGGCTCATGGGAATCTGGCACAATGATCCAATCGCGCTGCGGTACAGAAGCCATCTTTTTGGATTTATAGCTGATTTTTTTTGTGCGCCCCTGTACAAGGTCTCCCGTATACATCTGATCCCGCAGGATACGGCTTACTGTCGTGCGGTTCCACAGCCCATGGTCGTTGTGCGCTGCGCCGTTACGGTACGGATAGCCCATCGCCTGCTTGTGCCTCGTCGGGTTCGGCACGCCGTCCCGGTTCAGAATGGCCGCGATGCTCTGTGTGCCATGCCCCGCCAGATACAGCGCGTAGATGCGCCGCACCACGGCGGCCGCCTGCGGCTCCACGATCAGCTTATTTTTATCCGCCGGGTCTTTCCGGTAGCCGTAAAGCGGGAACCCTCCGATGTATTGTCCCGCCCGGCGCTTGTAGTCGAACACAGTACGGATATTTTCCGATAAGTCTTCCAGATACCACTCGTTGACAAGGCCGTTGATCTGCCGCGCTTTTTTGTTGCCCTTGATGTCCGTGTCCACGTTGTCGACCGTAGCGACAAAACGAATGCCCCATTCCGCGAATAAGCCGTGGATGTATTTTTCGACCAATTCCATGTCGCGCGTAAAGCGCGACTGTGTTTTCACCAGCACAATGTCGAACTGCCGCGCCTCTGCATCCGCGATAAGCTGTCGAAAGGCCGGGCGTTCCCGGTCAATGCCGGAGTAATCTTCATCACAATAAATATTGTAAATGTCCCAGCCCTTGTCCAGCGCGTACTTGATGAGCATGGATTTCTGATTTTGGATGCTCTCGGACTCCGATTGCTTCTCCTCATCCTCCCGGCTCAGCCTGCAATAAATCGCCGCCGTCATGGCACTACCTCCTGCACAGTGTTCTGCCGCAACGGCAATACTGCCACATCGTTTTCAAAACAGCCGTCACACACAGGAAGAGTTTTCTGTACGGGATTGTAAGTATTGCTCCATTTTCTGTTGAACGGATGTCTTCCTTTCAGCCTCTGTTTTCGCCTGAAAGGATTCTGTTACAATAAATATTGGCCGTTTCATATAGATCGCCCCGGTAATACTTATGCATCAGCAGCCCGTCCCTATCGCTCGGCAAACAGGACATTCTCCGGCAAGGAGCCGCACTGCCTGTATACCGCCACTCCGTTTTCGCAAATAAGAACATCTTGCATTTGGCTTTTAGCGCGGAGTCCATCTTGAATGCGCATAAATTCCATTTCCACACAAAAGCTCCCCGGAACAGTCAATTGGGCTGTTTCGGAGAGCTTTTTCTTATTGATTCGTATCTTTTTGATTTGCAGATTTGCGTTACATCCTGCAGGCGCTGCACCCCTGAGGGCATGCAGGAGAGGCATCGCCCTCTTCATTTTTGCCGAACACCTGTTCGTACAGCCGCTTGCCTGCCGGCGTCGCCGCGAGGCCTCCTTCTGCTGTTTCCTTCAATGCCGTGGGCATCGCGTCGCCTACGCGCTTCATCGCGAGGATCGCTTCATCGGCGGGGATAGGGCTGCGAATGCCAGCCAGCGCGAGCTGCGCCGCAACAAGAGCGCCCGCCACGCCTGCCGCATTGCGGTGGATGCAGGGAATTTCCACAAGACCGGCCACAGGGTCACACACAAGGCCCAATACATTGCCCAGAGAGATGGACACCGCGTCACCCAGCATATCCGGCGTGCCGCCGCACAATTCCACAAGCGCCGCCGCAGCCATGGCTGCGGCACTGCCGCACTCGGCCTGACAGCCGCCCTGCGCGCCCGCAATGCACGCATTGTTTGCAATCACCATACCAACCGCTGACGCCGTGAACAGTGACATCACGCAAGCGCGCTCCGGCAGCTTACGCTCTGCCTGCAACGTGAGCACGGCGGCCGGCAGAATTCCGCAGGAGCCTGCCGTGGGCGCCGCAACGATACGGCCCATTGCCGCGTTCCATTCGCTGACTGCAAGCGCGCGGGTGAGCGCGCCGGAGAACACCCCGCCGCACAGCACGTTCCCTTCCCGCTCTGCACGTGCCATACGGTAAGCGTCTCCGCCCGAAAGGCCGCTGGCCGAACGTACGCCGGGCGCTTTCCCCTCCTCCACGGATGCCGCCATTACCGCGTAGCTTTTGCGCATGATTTCATACAATTCGTCCGCGCTCTGTTCCATTTGTACCGCCTGCTGCTCCAGCACCAGCTCAGAGAGCTTCCTCCCGCTTTGTTTCGCTGCTTCGATCAATGCGGCGATTGAATCATATCTTAAATCCATTCTCATTCTCCCCCGTTACATCGGTGCAAGCATCGTGGACGACAATACATTCGGAAGTTTTTCCACACAGGAATTCACATCAGGCTCCAGCGCGCCGTCCACCTCGATGGTCATGACCGCTGTTCCTCCTTTTTGTGCGCGGGAAAGGCGGAAATTACAGATATTGACGCCGCGCCGGCTCATTTCCTCCGTAACGGCGGCAATCGTTCCTGGCGCATCACGGTGCAGTACGATCAGCGTCGTATACTGACCGGTGATCTCCACAGCCATGCCGTTTACGCGTGTGACAAGAATATTTCCTCCGCCCACTGAAGCTCCCTGCACGCTCACCGTATGTCCCTGCGCATCCGTCAAAGTGATAAGCGCGGTATTGGGGTGTGCATTTTCCAAAGCAGCCGGCATGATGGTGATGGCCAGCCCGGCTTTCTGCGCAAGCGTCAAACTGTCGCGCAGGCGCGCGTCATCGGGCTTCATGCCCAGTATCCCCGCGACAAGCGCCTTATCCGTCCCGTGGCCCCGGTATGTCTTGGCAAAACTGCCGTGCAAACGAATGTCCGCCGTCACGGCCGGAGCACCCAAAAGCGCCCGTGCGATGAGCCCAATACGCGCCGCGCCCGCGGTATGTGAGCTGGACGGCCCGATCATCACAGGCCCGACAATATCAAATACATTCATGGAACCCCTCCACATTATGTTTTACATATGCGCTGCCGCCATTTGCCCGCCCCTCTGAACATCGCTCTGCGGCTTCGGGGTTATTATACTACATTTATCCCTTTTTTGATATGGGAAATATGTATCATCCGCAACCAAAAAGGCGGCGCTCCCGTGCAGAAACGCCGCCATGAATGGGTCAAATTTTGATTTTGAGCCACTTGTCATGTTTGAAGCGCCACATTGTGAGCAACAGGCGCAGAAGCTGATCGATGGCCAAGCCGAGCCATGCACCGAACAGCCCCATGCCCAGCGGATAAACAAACAGCCAGCCGGACAGCGGACGGATACACGCCACACTGATAAGAGAAACCAGCGCCACGAAACGCGTATCGCCGCCGCCGCGCAGGCACCCGCTGTAAATCACCTGAGATATCTGCAGGAACACGATGACCGCGACGAAATCCATGATCATGGCGCCGTAATCGAGGATCTCCGGATCTGCTGAAAAAAGGCGGAACACATCGCGGCCAAATACAACATACACAAACGCCACCGCTGCCGAGCACAAAAAGCCCAGCCGCTGGCAAAAGCCGCCGTACACCTTGGCCAGGTCCGGACGCTTTTCTCCCAGGCTCTGCCCGACAAGTGACACCGACGCAACAGAAAGGCCGTCGCCAAACGCAAAGGAAATGGTAATAATATTCATGCCGATCTGATGGGCGGCAAATGCGTTCGTTCCCAGGCGCGCCACGACCATCGTGTACATCAGGAAGCCAAAACGCAGGAACAGCTGTTCCGCCAGGGTGGCGGAACCAATGTTGGCGATGGAGCCGAGTGTCTTGCGGTCAAAGCCCACCGGCCTTTTATTGTAAAACAAGCAGAGGAAGCTGTCGGGATGCATTACCGAGCGCAAAGCCATTCCGCTGGCTACGACAGTACCCAGCACTGTTGCGATGGCAGCGCCGTTTACCCCCAGTGCCGGGAAGCCGAAGTTTCCGCCGATAAGCAGGTAGTTGAACACAATATTCACAAGATTTGAAACAATATTGGTACGCATCGCAATTTTTGTGTTGCCGACGCCGCGCTGAGCCGCATTGATGACCATATTCAGCACGTTGAAAAACTGGCAGCCCACAATGATGCGAAAATAACCCGTGGCAAGCTCGTGCGTGTCCTCGTTGGTTCCCGCGAGCCGAAGCACCGGCTCTGCAAAAATGAGCGCTAGAGCGGTTATAACGACAGTAAGCACCACTGTGATCAAAATTGCCTGTACCAGAACACGATTTGCGCCTTCGCGGTCTCCTTCCCCCTTGCGCCGTGCTACAATGGCACTGACCGCCACATTCACAGAAAGGAAAACCGCCAGACAAATGAATTTCGGCTGCCCGGTCAGACCGATGGCCGCAATGGCCGCGGCTCCCAGTGACGATACCATAATGGTATCCACCACGCTGACAAGCGCCACCAGAAAGGATTCCAGCGTGGAAGGCCATGCGACGCGGAACGCCCGCCTCAGCAGGTCTCCGTCGTCCGGCAGGGGTCCCTCCAGCTGTGTGCGCTTTAAAATGCGCCGCGCATTAAAAAGCAATGAAGCAACTCGGTTCAATTCCCAATCCTCCATACATTTGGCCGCATCACAGATGCGGCCATTTTTCCTATATATTTGCATTATATAACACCTTTCGGCACAGAGCAAGCCGCCTGCTATGCCGTCAAAAAATCCCGGCCGAAGTACAAACGGCCGGGATACATTTTAAGATAACAGGAGCCGCTGCCTTATCCTTTGACCGCTCCCGCTGTCAAACCGGTGATGAACTGACGGTTCGCCAGCAGGTATACGATCAAAATAGGGATCAGGGCGATGGAAGCGCCGGCCGTCATAATGTGCCATTCTGCCGCGGCGTTGGCAGAATAACGCAGATTTGCCACAGCCACGCTCAATGTTTTCAAGCCCGGGTTTGACATCGTGAAAACCTGTGCCGTCACAAATTCGTTCCATGCGGTGCGGAATGCAAACAGCGCGATGACGCCGAGGATGGGTTTGATCGCAGGAACAATGATCTGCCAGAAAATGCGGAACGTACCTGCGCCGTCTATGGTCGCAGCTTCATCCAGTTCCTTGGGAACACTGCGCACAAAGCCTGAAACCATGAAGATATTCGCCGCCTGCCCGCCCGTGAGCAGCAATGCCAGCCCCACCATATTACTGGTAAGTCCGACGGCATGCAGAAGGCCGTACAGCGGATACAGCGCCACAGAACCCACGGAGATGAACATGCTGAGCAGATAACTTGTGGTGAGCAGTTTTTTGCCCGGGAACTCTCTGCGGGCAATGATATATGCAGCCATCGAAGCAGTCGTAACTGTGAACAACACGGTCAGCAGGGCCAGCACAACACTGTTTAGCGTATATTTACCGAACTCCAGCTTCTGGAATGCGTAGATATAGTTTTCGATCTGCCATTTTTCCGGCAAGATACCGCCGCCCAGCGTAAGCTCGGCATTTGTTTTGAAAGAGCCCAACAGAGTGTAAATAACGGGATACAGCGTAAAAATGCACATTGCGCCCACAAAAGCCCATTTGAGCACCTGCCCGATGAAAGATACCGCCGCATCGCGGCGTTCGCTGGGGCGCATCTCTGCCCAGCGCAAACGGTGTGTTTTTTCCATAGCGGTTCCTCCTTATTCGCCCGTTACTTTGTCCAGCTTACTGCCGATAAAGAGATACAGACCGGTGATCAAACCGATGATGCAAGCCGCCACCAGGCTGACAGCCGCGCCGTATCCAAATTCCTGGGTGACCGTAGAGCCTGCGGAAATCGGGAAGAAGAGCTGGTAGATATAAAGGAACATGACATTTGTTTTGCCCATTGGACCGCCCTCGGTCAGCACCATGATGCTCTGCATATCCATAAAGGAAATCACCAGTGCCAGCATCAAGATCATCTTCAGAACCGGTGCCAGGAGCGGTATCGTGATGCGGAACAAAGTCTGTGCACCGTTTGCACCGTCCAGCTTTGCGCTTTCATATACATCCGTAGAGATCCCCGTCAGGCCTGCGATAAAATACACCATGTAGTTGCCCACACCACCCCAAACAGCCAGGATGATGACTGTGAGCATCGCATGCTGCACCCCCAGCCAGTTTATATTTTCATCGATGACGCCAAGCCACATCAGAAAACGGTTGATCTCGCCGTTGTATGTATTGAACAGCAGATAGAAGATAAGAGCCATCACTGCGCTGGACATAATGGTTGGCGTAAAAATAATGGACTGGCTCACGGCGTTGATGCGTGTGCTTTTACTGAGCAGAAATGCCAGCATGAACGCGATGGGCAGCGTAAGAATGAGTTTGCCCCCCACATAGACGAAGGTGTTTACCACAGAATCCCAAAACACAGGGTCCCTCGTAAAAACACGCACAAAATTGTCCATTCCAACAAACTTCGCCTCGCCGTAGCCGCGATAGTCGAACAGCATATACCGCAGCGCCCACAGGATGGGATACACCGTGAACACTGCGAACATGATGATGTTCGGCAGCAGCATCAGATACGAGGTGCGCTCGTTATAGACGCGCTCCCAGACCTTTTTCCCTTTCTTCGACATGCCGTCACTCCCCTTGCCGTAATTGGTACCTCAATTATACCGCCGGCCCAAGTATGCGAGGGAGGAAAATCATCGGAAGATATGTCTAAAATTCAACGAATATCAAGCCTTTCCCTCCAGGGCGGCAGCTTGATATTCACTGGGCGTCATATGGTAGAATTTTTTAAAACATACGGAAAAATATCGTGAATCCGCGTAGCCCGCCTGTTCGGCAACATCGCACACCTTCGTCTGCGGATTGCCAAGCAGCATGTGTGCGTGCTGCATACGCTGCGCTGTCAGGAATTCCGTAAACGTCTGCCCAGTCTCCTGCTTGAACAGCTGCCGCAGATAATTGGGGCTGATAAACAGTGCCGCAGCCACGTCGTCCAGAGAAAAATCAATGTCTGAGATATGCGCCTGCACCACCTCGCTCACACGCTCCGTCAGTATGCGCCGGGGCGGCTTTTCTCCCTGGCGGCGCAGCCAGTACAGCGATACGAAGTTCTCGAAGCAGGCTCTCAGCTCCTCCATGCTCGCCGCCGCCATGATCTCCTGCTGAAAATTTGTGAATTCGTAATAGCTCATCGGCATATCGGAAGCTGGTTTTTTCAGAATGGAATAGCACAAGCGCAGCACGCACATGCGAATGAATGTCGCATCGCGGATCTCCCGCTCCACAAACCATGCGAACAGCGCTTCGCAATTTTGGACAAAAGCAGCCCGGCTGCCGCACTGTACCGCGGCGGGGATGTCACGAAGGAGCTCCTCCGGCGGCTCCGGACACGGCAGAAGCTTTCCGGCCAAAACATCCTCGTAGGTGGTAACGGGCGCCGCCTGTTCCGGGAACGCATAGGCGCGAGCCTGCGTAGATTGGCGGTAGGAAAGCTCCAGCTTGGCGGGCGTTTCCGCAATACAGCCGACAAAAAAATGCACATCCAACGCCTGCGCGCGTTTACAGGATACCGCAATGGAAGTAAGCGCATGGCTCAGCGTGAGAAACAGCCCTGCGCGTGCCGTGCGGGGCGCACAGAACACCACCGCCTGCCGGGGCGGCGTGCCGAGACGGAGCAGTACAGTACGCACCGCGCCATAGAGCCGTTGTTCCAGCACCCGCTCTAAAAGAGCGCGCTGTGCGTCCAGGCCGTCGCACAGTACGCAGCAATAGCTTGTCCCCTCTTGCGCAAACACGGCGTTTGCCGCAGAGAGAGCAGGCAGCTCTTCTCCCAGCAACGCAGCACGGAAATAGCTCTGCAATTCCAGCTCGTTGGTTTTCTGCGTGTTGGTCCGCAGCGTTTCTATCTGGGCCCAGCGCAAAGCCTGTGCGTCCAGTTCCGCTGCGAAACGGCTCAAAGCGGAAACGAGCTTTGCAGTGTCCAACGGCTTCAGCAGGTAATCGCTGACCCCAAGACGGAGAGCCTGCACAGCGTATTCAAACTGGTCATACCCGCTCAGCACCAGCAGCTTTGCCTCCGGCAGAAGATCAGACAGGCTTTCCAAAAACTCCAATCCGTTCATGTGGGGCATCGTGATATCCGTCAACACCGCATCGGGCAGAATCTCCCGCGCCAGCGCCAGCGCCTCGCGTCCGTCCCGCGCCAGTGCTGCAACATCCCATTCCGGGCAGTTCTGCCGCACAAAATCCGCCACGCCCTCGCGGATGCTCTCCTCATCGTCCGCTATCAGTAAGCGATACATATTGCTCCACCTCATCCTGTGTGATACAGGGCAATCGCACGGCGGCCACCGTGCCGCGCCCATATTCGCTCTCCAGCATCAATCCGTACTCTGCGCCAAAATACAGCCTGATACGTTCGTTGACGTTGAAAATGCCGTACCCCTCCCCGCTGACGGAAAGGCCGCGCGCAAGGTCTGCCTGCAGCATGGCCAGCCGTTCCGGCGGTATCCCCGGGCCGTTATCCGTCACGCGCAGCTCCATCACACTGCCGCTGCGCCGCCCGGATATGGCAATAAGCCCCGGCGCCTCGCTCTCTTTGATCCCGTGATAAATCGCGTTTTCCACCAACGGCTGCAAAATCAGCTTAACGGTATAAAGCTGCAGGATATCCGGCGAAAGCTCCACCGTATAACTCAGCTTTCCGCCGTAACGCAGCTTCTGAATCTGCAGATAACTGCCCACATGCTGCGCTTCCTGCTCCACGGAAATGATCTCTCTGCCGCGGCTCAGCCCGATACGGAACAGCGTCGCCAATGCCGTTGTCATTCGGCTGATATCCTGCGCGCCCGCACGTTCAGCTTTCCAGCGAATGGAGTCCAGCGTGTTGTACAAAAAATGAGGATTGATCTGCGCCTGCAGCGCCTTCAGCTCTGCGCGGCGCTTGAGCTGCTGCTCCACACGCACACGCTCTTTTTCGTCCTGTAATTGGGCGATGTATGTTTCCTGTTCGTCCAAAAGCATGTGAATGTGCGCCAGCATGCTGTTAAAGCTGCGGGACAGCGTTCCGATCTCGTTATGATACGGATATTCAAAGCCCTGCCAGTCGTTTTTCACGTCCACACTGCGCATACGCTGCGACAGACGCGAAAGCGGCTGTGTTACGCTGTGGACGATACGGGTCAGCGCCACGAGAAGCACCAGCACCACAGCAAGACTGACGGCAAAAAACACATTGCGGATGTTCTGCAGCTGGCCCAGAATATGTTTTTCCGATTGAAGATAGACCACGTGCCAAGGAGCGTTTGCCAACGCACGGTGAGCCGTCAGATACTTCCCCCCTTGCGCTGCGGTTTCTGTAAAACCTTCGGTTTCAAGCACCGCATGCAGCGCCCCGTAGTCTTCCGCAAGCGCGGCGGCAGCCGCGCCTCCCGCCTGCGTAACCAACCGGCCCCGGCCGTCCACCAGCAGCATATCCGAACCGTCGTCGGGTACAATATCGTGCAGATACGCCGTCAGACGCGCTTTGTCGATATTGGCCAGAAGCACGCAATCGCCCCCGTAACCGTCTACGGAAAAACGGTACATCACAGGCAGCACCTCGCGATGCGTGATGAATATTTCATCTTTCTGCACTTCACCCCAAATAACATAGCTTTCGCTTTCTTCAGCCTGGCGCCACAGCACAGACGCCTCAAAGCGGTATTCCTGCTCGGTGGAGACGCCCATATCCGTGAAGCTGCTTTTGGGCGTATACAAAAAGATGGAACTGATGAGAGGCTCCGTTACCTTGTGCAGCGAGAGGCACGGCGAAAGCAGCGTCATCGCCACGCCCTGCGCCGACGGCTTATCGCTGAGCAGATAATCGGTCAATGCGCCCTCAAAGCTCGGGTCGAGCCGAATATAAAACAGCCGCTCCACTACATTGCGCAGCTTTGCGTCCATATAAGTCTGCGCCTGTGTGAGCGTCACATCCGCCGCGCTGCGCGCCTGCCGTTCCACATTTTCAGCCACATAGAAATACAACGCTACCTGGCACGCGATCAGCACGGTCAAAAGCACCGCCGTCACCAGCAGCGAAAGCTTTACCCTGAGGCTCGCGTTGCGGTAAGCACACAACAGCCGTTTCATTCCAATCCCCCCGGCACGAAGCGCAAAATACCGTTCATTCTTGCTTTGCTGTGCAAAGCAAGAAAACCGCCCGGGCGGTTTTGCGCCGCTTTTTTATACAAGTATACCATTTTGCCCCGCCAAACGCCAAAAAGAGAGCCCTTGGGCAGGGTTCTCTTTCGGCGCTTAGGGTTTGTATTTTACTTGGCGGTGTCCTGCTTGAGCGGATCAAAATTGGGATAGACGATGCGCTCCGCACCGCCGTCCACCAGCTTGTCGTAAGCGGCGTTGTAGCGGGTGTTCAGGTCTTCAATGGCACTGTCGATGTCCGTCACACCAAAAATGCACTCCACACAGGTGGTGTAATAATCCTTGCCTTCCACCACGACGCCCGCAGGCAGCGGCGGCCAGTTCTGGTCATCGGCATTGATGGCCAGATTCGGCATCTTCTCAATGGATTCCGGCGCTTCGGCGCTTTCCACGGCGCTGGGGATCATCACGGTGCCAAGCCCGGCTGTATGATACGGTCCCATAACCTCATCGCTGTGCAGGAACTTCATCACTTCCCACGCCTCATCCGGATGCTCCGTCGCGGGATTGATGCCGAGGTTCGAACCGCCGAACCAGAGCTGCTGCTTACCTTCCACCTTGCCGTTCACCGTGGGGAGCTGAGCGCAGTTCCAGTTTGCATCCGTCGGGAACTGGCTGGCATATACGCCCGGCTCCGCATGGCTGATGGAGATATACATCGCGATATTTCCGGCTGCGAATTGCGTGCGCAGCGGGTCGATATCCAAAGATTCACTGCCCGGGAACGAAACGCCGGTGGCGAACATTTCCTTGAACGCCTCCAGGACGGGCTTATAGCTGGAGAAGTCATAAGTACCGGTTTTGTAGTCAAACCCACCGCGGGTGCCGCCGCTGCGCATCACGATCATGTCGATGGAACGCGCCACGGAGCTCGCCGCGGATTTGAAGTTACCCGCAATGCCGTAAATCCCTTCACTGCCAAGCTGTTCTGTAACGAGCTTTGCGTCCGCCACCAGCTCATCCAGCGTTTGAGGCGGCCCGTCTATGCCTACACGGTCAAAGATGTCCTGGTTATAGAACAGGCGCGCGGCAGAAGCCGTGTACGGCAGCGAATAGATGCCGTCCCCCAGCGCGTTGATGCCTTCCACAAAAGCGCCTTCGCCAAAACGCGCTCTGTATTCGTCATCCATGTAAGGGGCAAGGTCCAGAAGCTGCCCCTTCTCCTTGACGACGACCTCGATCGGGTCCGTACCTGCAAGCTGGTACACATCCGGCGCTGTGTTTGTGCTGAACGCCAGATCCAGCATTTGGCTGTAATTGTCGGCATATACCTGGAAATCAATGTAGATATTTTTGTCGTTGGTCGCATTGAACTCCTCTATGAGCGGCGTCATATATGCCTGATCGTGACGGTTTGTGGTCCAGTAGGAAATCGTGATTTTCCCTTCCGCTCCTGCCGGCGTGGAACCGGCTGCCGGAGCGCTCCCGGATGCAGACCCGGACGCGCTGCCGGAGCCTCCTCCGCACGCGCTAAGCGAAAGCACCATAACACCTGCAACAACTGCCGAAAGGATACGTTTTGCCTTTTTCATGTTTCTTCCTCCTTTGGTTGATATCCGCCGCGCCGTCTCCAGCGGCGCTGCCGTGGTTTCATGGTATCCGTTTTTCGCCCGTTTTAAAAGAGAAAATTTTCCGAACTCATGTGTGTTATCTTCAGTTTCAAGCGCCGGAGCCGCTACGCCTCACAATCGCACCATATCTCCGTCATGGAAATATATCGTGCAATCGCCTGTTTTTCCCGCATTGCGGGCAGCTCATGTCCAATACAGATAGAGTCAAATTCGCTCTCGCGCGCCCACAGTCTGCGCAGGCTGGCATTGTACTCATGAAAATCATGTCCGGTGAGCGCCATGCTTACGTTGACCGTGTCGCCGGTAAACAGAAGCCTGTTTTCTTTGTCTAACAGACAAATGGAACCGGGCGAATGCCCTGGCGTGTGGATGACCTCCAGCGTCCGTCCGCCGAGATCGAACACATCACCGTCAGCCAAAGGCAAATACTCGGGCTGCGGAAGCTCCTGCCGGGGCACCAGCGCATCGATTTTCCTCTCGTTGCCCGGGTTGCGCACCGGCGCCCGCGTTTTCACAAACCATTTGCGCATCGTATTGTTCAGCGGGAAACGGCGGCTGTGTTCCCAATCCAGAGGGTGGAGATACACATGCGGGAAATGGCCCGCGCCGCCCACATGGTCCGGGTCTCCGTGTGTCGCAATAACAACGAGGGGAAGCCCTGTAAGCCTTTCGATGTCTTCCGGCAGCGGGCCGATACCTCCGCCCGTGTCGATCAACGCGGCCCGGTGTTTTCCGACCACGAGAAACATATTAACGAGTTTGTATTCACTGACCAGATAAGTATCCGGAGCTATTTTTACAACGGGCCGTTCCAGCATGTTGTTATCCTCTCCTTTAATCATACAAGGCGTTCGGGTTCATACCAGATCAGTACGCGCTTGTATTTGTATCCTGTTCCGCCATGCAGTGCATTCCGCCCTTTTTCCCCGTGTGCCTGTCCGGACAGCAGGAGATCCGTCGCTTCAATATAGTCCGTGATCATGGTTTTATCCGCCTTGTCCAGCGCGTCATGCCCCAGGCAAATAAAATCAAATTCTTTTTCCCGCGCCCACAGTCTGCGCATACTTTCGTTATACACTTTCACGGTACTGCTGGAATCTCCGCAGTTCAGCAGCAGACTGTCGTTGCACATATCGCCCGTGAACAGCAGACGGTTTTCCCTGTCCAAAAGACAGACGGAACCCAAGCTATGGCCAGGCGTATGGATGACTTCTATTGTGCGGCCTCCCAACTCGAAAACCGTTCCGCCTTCCATAGGGATGCGCCTCACAGGCCCGTTTTTCTGCACCAGCGCCAGAAGTTCTTCCTCCGTCGCCTCCGGGTTGCGCACAGGGCCGCGGCTTTTTGCATACCAGGCGCGCGCTTCTTCACCGCGGGCATAGCCCTCCTCCGACAGCTTGATATCCATCGGATGCAGGTGAATTTCCGGAAACAGTGCGGCTGCGCCGTCATGGTCAAAATGGCCGTGTGTGATGGCAACCGTGAGAGGCTTATCGGTAAGTTCCCGAACCGTCTCGGCCGCATTTCCGATGCCGGTACCGCAGTCGACGAGCAGCGCAGCTTCATCGCCCTCCAACAAATACATATTCACCAGTTTATATTCACTGATGAGCCAGGTGCGCGGTGCGATTTCGACAACAGGTTTTGCAAGCATATGTTTTCCTCCTTTTATCAGCCGGACTCTCGTTCATTTGAATCCGGCGCCGGTGTTGATCCATGCGCATATCTCATCCAAGGCCCAGTCTCTCGTGAAAAGCGGTTTCACATCCTATCGCTATGCGTCGTTTTTGTCCAGAAACAGCAAAAACTGCATCCAGTCCCACGCAGTCAGGTCATGGCCGCCCTCCCGGTGGTGATATCCGATCCCCTCTGTAATGATTGGCTCGCCCGCCAAAGGCGCATTCCGCGGCAGCTCCGGATGCCCAAACAACCGCCATGCGGCACTCGCCTCCCTTGCGCCGAGCCATTCCGCGTCCGGATCGCTCCACGCGTCCTGCGCGCCGCTGGCCACATAGCAAAGACGCGGGGCAACAGCAGCCAGCAGCATATGCTGGTCAAACGGCATTTCATCTTCCCGCCAGGCATACCGTGCGTAGCTGGGACAGAACCAATGCGGAAAAAACGCATTGATGGAGGCCACATTCTCTCCGCGTTTTCCGCGCGACACCGCAGCACCTGTGCAGCCCGAATCGTTCACCAAAACGCTATGGATACGCGTATCCTGCGCAGCACACCACAGCGCTGTTTTCGCCCCGCGGGAGTGCCCGGCCAGAGAAATTTTTTTGGCATCTATTCCTGCATGGGCACACAAAACGTCTGCCGCTCGGCTGGCCGCAAATGCCCAAACGCCCAACGTTCCCAACCTGTCCGGCTTCCGGGCCGTGTCCTCCCCGGCAAATAGCCTCGCAAGTGCTGCTGGGAACAGCCTGCGGTCATCCGGCTGCACCTCTCCGGCATAAAACGCCGCAGCAGCCCGCCCGGATGCAAGTATCTGTTCCACCGGCCAATATCCCTGCGCGGTATCCCGTTCAATATCCAGAAGCTGCGGCATGGACGCCCCGCCCTTTTGGAACGCGGCCATCATCCGTTCCACATCTGTCCGCCATTCTTTCGGCGCGCGCGCCATCAGTTCCTCCAAAGCGGACATGTCCGGGCCCTTCACAGCCGCAGGAGTTTTCTCATGATTGCTGATCATCAGAACCGCCGGCACAGGCTTTTGCGGATTCGGCAACACCAAAGCCATGTGAAATGCCGCACTGCCCCGTTTTGTACGCACCGTGATCCTGTAAAATTCACGTTTTGCGGTGCCCTCCAGGGCTTCTGCTGCATACAGCAGATCCGCTCTTGTTTCGAAGCCATCCCGTGGCGTGCGGCCGAAGACGTTTTTTTCAAATAAACGAACGATCTGCACACGGCGCTGTTCCCAATTTTCCGCGGTAATATCCGGCCCGTAAATGGGCGGCAGACAATGCTTCATCCCACAAGCACGCACCTTCCCGTATATTTCTTTCAAAATCTATTATACAGGCTTTTATTAGAAAGCCGTGTACAGTGGATTACGAAGCTTGGTTGAAAAAATTATGATGATGCTTTTTTCACAAATAAAAAACAGCCGCGCTGCGGAACTTTTCCACAGTGCGGCTGTTCATCGTTGTTAATAATAAAATGCGGGGCGTCAAGGCTTATACTCTTCCAAAAAAACGCCGTCCGCCTTAAGCTGCTCGCGCAGAGCGTTTGTATCCAGCTTATTTGCAGGCATGTCCGTGTGCGCACTCTGTGCAGCAGCGGTACCCGCCGCCTGGGCGATCCCCATGAGCACCGGAGTGACGCGCACCGCTGAGCACGCTACGTGTGTAGCGCTCAGGCAGCGGCCCGCCACAATAAGGTTCTCCACGCCGGGCGTGACCAGGCTGCGGTAAGGAACAGAGTACCAGCTGCCCGGCTTGAGGAATTTATGTACGGTGTTTCCTCCGTCCGGCGAATGCACGTCAATGGGATAGCCTCCCATGGCGATGGCATCCGGGAACATCACATTGTCCGTCAGATCTTCAGCCGTCAGCTTGTAAACGCCATCCACTTTACGGCTTTCGCGAATACCGATGTTCGGCCCGGAAAATGCCAGATGACAGTTTTCAAAGCCCGGGATATACTTTTTCAAAAAACGCAGCGTTTCCTGCACCTGCTTACGGCCTTCTATCTCCGCTTCCGTCAAATCGAACGGGTCCACAGCACTGTGCTTGGCGATGCGCGTCATATTTACCACATATTCGCCGTCAGTGTTCGTTTCAAAACAGAGCACAGTGTCCCGGTCGATATGAAATTCACCCGCATCCTTTGCGGCCTGAATCCTGCTGAACGCCCCGGAGATGTCATAGTGGCGCAGCTCACGCAGGTTGCGCGGCGTATAACGCGCCATGTCGTCCAGATTGTTCAGTACAAAATCGCAAACCTTTTCTCTGTCCACTCCGTAAACGTGAAAATTCATTGTCATCGGCTGGGCGAGATTGTCCTCCTCGCGGCCGTAAACACTCGTTACGCCGGCACTTGTGGCGACGTCCGCGTCCGCCGAAGCATCCACGAACACCTTGGCGGAAAGCTCATAAAAGCCGCCCTTGGTGTAGAGGCGGGCCGTGCGAATCACGCCATTCTCCACAGTACAGCCCGTGAACACCGTGTGATACATCAGCGTCACACCTGCTTCACGCGCCATATCCTCCCAAACGATTTTCATCCCCTCCGGATCAAACGCCGTGGTGGAAGAACAAAAACCTACGGCATCCGGGATATGCCCCGTAGAAAAGCCCCGGCGGATCATTTCCTCTTCCATTTCCTGGGGGATGCCCCGCACGACCTGCACGTCTCCCGCGTGGTATGTCATCTGCGGGCCGGTGCCGCATGCCGTCAGCGCACCGCCCAGATATCCGTTCTGCTCTACAAGGATCGTCTTTGCGCCCCTGCGCGCGCTGGCAATGGCCGCGACGGTTCCCGCCGGGCCTCCGCCGATCACAGCCACATCAAATTCCAGTTGCTTCATCCTTCCGCTCCCTTTCTTCGGTCAATTCATAATATGTACGGGCAAAGGCATGAGCGCCGATCTCCGAAAGTGCGCGCACACCGGTCTTTCCCAGCTTCAAAGGCCCCAGCTTCAGCATGGGAACTTGATATTCCCTGCTTGTCAAGCCCAGCTTCGTCCACTCCAGAAAGTGAAAATACTCATGGCTTAGGATAACGTTCTGCGCAGTTTCCAGTGTCATACCATTTTCCTGCGCCCACAGGCGGATAGCGCCAAGATACAGATGAATACGGCTCTGTCCCGAAATATAATCACTGAAATAACGCTGGTTTCCAGATATATAATCCTTATCGACACACTCGCAGACGAGGCCGCTGTCCGCGGCGATCTTGAAAAAATCCGTTTCACCGCCGTATTTTACAAAAATATCCCGCGCCGCCTGTTCACCTTTCCGCCAGGCCCGCTCCACGATGGAGGCACGGTCCTGCGGAAGGATCTTTGCGTAACAGACGTCGTACGTCAGCTCCTGGTCCGCAAGTTCCCTTCCCGGGAACGGCAGTGTATAATCCGGCATCCTATCCTCCTTTGTCGGGCAGCCCTGCTCAGGCATCAACGCGCTTGGTCGCGGCAACGATCAGCGGCTCTTGCGCGCCGCACCCGGCAAGCTCCACATTGCCCAGGCTATATATCTGTGTATCGCTGGAGAGACCGGAAAGGTCTATCACCCGTTTGCCCAACACCACATATAAGTTGGGCAGGTTTGCGCCGCCGTCGTTGTATTCCGTTAATTCTTCCAGCATCCATGCGGCATCCTTTTCCCATTCCGCTACGCTGGACTGCCGCACCCATGCATTGTTTTTCTGCAGGCGTATGACGCCCTCCTCGTCGATGAGGCGCAGCGGATGCGTCGTTTTTTTACGCAGGCCGAACAGCTTCTTTTCGACCTTGTCGTACTGCACCGCGAACATGGGACCGTTCTCGGCAACAATGCGAAGCTGAGCTTTGTCCGCGCCCAGATTTTCCGCCACAATGGCGAACAACGCATCTTTCCCCAGCTTCTGATTCATCATATCCTTGCTGCGCATCTCGGTCGCACCCACGGCGATTGCGCGGATGATATTGCGCTGGGTGTCCACCTCCACGCTCACCTCCACGGTGCCGGGAGCCGCGCCGTTCTGGATGGCCTTCAATTCGGCCTCCCGGCGCACGCTGATGATATCGTCGTCAGTGGGATTTGTCACCGTACGTTCCACCATATCACGCACCATGGCCAGCGCCACACCGATGGTGGAAATGACGGGCGCGTTTTTTGCGATGCGGTGCTTATGCCCCATCGTTTCCGCCAGGTGCGGCACGACGGTAGACGCGCCGCCGCCGCCGCCAACAAACACTGTATTGCGCGGGTCCATCTGATAATCTTTCATCAACTGTGACGCTACCCGGGCGTTTTTCTCCGCCGCAAAGGCCAGCACCCTTTTGGCCGCCTCCTCCACAGTGCATCCCATGTTATCCGCCAACGGCTTCCAGGCCTTTTCAGCAGCCTCCCGGCTGCCATAGGCATAATCATCCGGGTGGACATAGCCCGCAATGTTCGCCGCGCCCGCCATGGTGAGCGCCACTTTCACGCCATTTGTGCATTGGATACATGCGTATTCCGGGTCTGTGGGAGTGGGGCGCACGCCTGTGAGGCGCGGTTCCACGATGTCTTCCGGCTTGGAATAGACCTCGTACTCCAGATCAGCGATATGCGCGCTGCGCGGCCCGGTGCCGACAGCCTTTCCATCCCTGAGCTGCACCATGCTGCCGCCGCCTATCCCTACCGTACGAACATCCAGACTGTTTAAATAGGTTTTGTGTCCGCCCACCTCGGCGTATTGGATCATCACCTTGCCGTCCTTCACGCAGGAGATGTCCGTGGACGTGCCGCCCACTTCAAAAAAGATACCGTCGGTGAGCTTTTCATACATCAAAGCGCCCGCCACGCCTGCGGCCGGGCCGGAAAGAATGGTAAGGATGGGCCGGTTGCGAACCTCCTCCACCGTCATGACACCGCCGTCGCAGCGCATCACCATCAGCGGGCTTTTGATGCCCGCCCCTTGGATGCTGCGTTCCGTCATTGTGGCGGCCTCCAGCATTTTCGGCATGATGCTGGCATTCACTACTGCCGTGCGCGTGCGGATTTTCAGGCCGTAAAGCTTGGAGATATCGTTGGTCGCCGTGCCCGGTACGCCCAGTTCTGCGCACACATGCACGGCAGCGTTCTCATTCGCCGGGTCATCCACGCTGAATGCCTCGGCGGCAACGATGCTGGTCGCTCCCTGCCCAATCAGCTCCTGCACCGCGCTTTTTACTGCGGCCGCAACGTCCTGTGCCGCGCCGGTATCCACATAGACGTTTTCGCTGGGCAGGAACTTGCCTGCCGCCAGCTCAATGCTGCCCATCGCCGTGTCGGATCTGCTTTTCGCGCCCTGCAGGCCGCTCCCCATTGTCACGATACCCACGTTTGCAACGTCGCCTTCCAGCAGAGCGTTGGTAGCCTGTGTGGTACCGTGGGCAATGAAGGTAACATCCTCCGGGCGGATGCCGTTTTCCTCCATCACCTTATGCAGCACCTCCACGATGCCCGCGGCCACGCCCTCTTTGGCCGTGTGGGTGGTCGGCACCTTCACGGTGCCGATGAGTTCATATGTATCGTTGTTGATCGCGACAGCGTCGGTAAAGGTACCGCCGACATCGATGCCAATGCGCACTTTCATATCATGCATTCTCCTGTTCGTTGTTCTACCGGGCCTTTCACGGCCAGCCCAAGGGCGAAAGCATCTGCGCTTTTGCCCTTGGGCCGGCTGTGAAACGGAGCGCCGCCTCGCGGTCCGCGCCCCGTCCACAGCGGATAAAAGTTTATAAAAAATCAGAAATAAAGGAATGCGCTGAGCACCACACCGAAGACCGCGATGACCCACAGGTAGGGCAGCAGCTTTTTGGTGATGGTGTTTACATCCACTTCCGCAAAGTTCGCCGTCCAGACGTTCTGAGTATTTGTCGGGTCGCCGCAGCCTTGGATGCGTTCAGCCGCCAGGAAAGCGCCCATAACGGCCAGCGGGGACAGCGTGCCCAGGCCGATGACAAGTGCCGCAATGCCGGATCCGAGGCCGAACAGGTTCATCGGGCCGCGGTACAGAGAGAGCGGAGCCAACAGGCTGAAGAAAATGATGTAAGCAATGCGGTTCGACGGAATGACTGCCAGCAGGAACGGATTGAGCACTTCCTTTACCATGCTGTGCGTCACAGCCAGGTACAGGATGCCGATGCCTATCATCAGGATAACGGCCGGGCCTGCATCCGTGATGCCGTCATAGCAGGTCTTGACCAGCAGATTCATCGCCTTGGAAAAGCTCTTGGATGTAAACACAAGCACCCAAATGATGCCTGCGACGAATGCCGGCACAACAGGCACCTTAAGCAGAGCGACCAGCAGGATGGGAACCAGCGGAGTGAGCATGGCCAGCGTACCGGCAACACCCTTGAGCTGGCGGGTCTCCGGAACATCGCTCACGGGTGCGGAGAAGGCAAATTTCACACCGTTTTTCTTGAATTCCACAAACACCAAGACCAGCGTGGCGATGAGCGTGGCAATCAGCAGATAGATCTCAAAACTCTTGATCTGTTCGATCTCCAGTCCGAAAATACTGGAAAAGCTCTTCCAGTTGGCAATGTTAAACGTGAGGCCCGTGGTGAATGCCATTAGGAAAATGCACGCTGCGCTGATAGCCGGAACGCCTACCGACACCAGAATAGGCAGCACGATGGAGCCAACCATAATGATAGAGCCCAGGCCGCTCAGCGTGGTGAACAGGATCGCCACGGCCACCACCATGATGAGGGTAACGACCAACGGACGGTCACCGCCCAGCTCAGCGCTCTTTTTAATGATGTTTTCCGTTACGCCCGTCTTGTTCATCAACTGGCCGAGCCATGCGCCGAAAATAACGGCCATGATGGCGCTACCCATACGGACAGTGCCGTTTTCCACCACCGTCTGCAGCCAGCCGATGGCATTGCCTTCGGCGTCGGTGCCCACGGCGGGCACGCCTGCAATGATGCAGATGATGACTGCCATCAGCGGCAGCGCTAACAGTGTGGGGATCTTCTTGGTCATCATCAGCGCCGCAATGACCAAAAAGACTACGATGATGAGGATACCTTGTAGCATAATTCTGCTCCTTACTTTCCGGGGCCAAGGGCCCCTTGTTCTATGTTCAGCCGCCGGGCGGCGGCCTACATACAGGGTTCAGACTGCGTCCGCAGCCGCACGGAAAGCGGCAGTGGCACGCTTTACGTCCTCCGGCCGCGCACCGCCCATCACAACGGCGCCAATCATTATGGCCTTGCATCCCGCAGCAGCCAGATGACGCACCTCTTCCGGGCGTATCCGCCGCTGTGTGGGCACCACACAGGGCTTGGCCGTCTTAGCCGCAATGTCCGAATAACGCAGGATATCCGCATAATTCATGGACGTGCCGTAATTTTCTCCCGGCTGGATGCTGCATTCCAAAACGTCGATTGCGGATGCGCGCACAGCATCCAGTGTATTCTGGGTATAATCCGTACCAATGGCAATCATGCTGGAAAGGCGCGTGCTCTCCATCATGTGGCAGGGAACGTACTGCGCATAGCTGGAAAAAAAGGAAAGCCCCATCTCTTCCAGCTCCAGCCGCTCCTCCTCATTGATGTAGGCGTCCTCCCCGCCGGGAACAAGGCCCACTGGCACATCCCCGCACAGGGCGATCAGCTCACGCAAAAAAGTCCTGTTTTCTGCAAAGGTGCCAAACGTATTTCCGCTGGCGCGGTGCCAAACATTGCAGTGCACCTTGACAGCCTGCGCTCCGCCCTCCAATGCAGCCTCCGCCAGCGCAAGATCGTTGCGGGGCAATGCAGCTATGACGGAAAATCGGTTATCTGTGAGCATTTCTGTATAATCCATTCTGTCATTCCCTTCCTTTCCCGTTCTGAAGGCGGTGTACTCGTCCCCCCGCCTGCGGTGTGCCGCGGCAGACCTTGAAGCAAAATTTTTTAAAAATAATTTCAGCCCGCACAAAGGACGTTCTTACGGATACGCTCCGCCAGCAACGCCGAAAGATCCTGATGCGGCAAATCAGCCCGACGCACCTCCGGCGCCTGTTCGGAAAGCCTCTGCTTGACCTGCGCATCCACCTGCTCTACAAATCCACGCACTTTTGCAGCGTGTCCGGACAGCAAAACGGTATCCAGAGGGAACAGCGTGCACAACACTGCGATCAGGCTGGAAATCTGCGCGGATAGGATACCCGCCCAACCGCCCTGACGGGCGGGCAGAAGCCCTGTCTCTTCCGCATCGGGGCCTGCGGCCGCTTTAAGCGCCGGCAGGACCAGCGCGTCGCCGCAAAGCATCGGAGTGACATCAGAGCACATACCTTCCCGCAGCGGCAGCGGCCGTCCGGACAGCGTGATGCTGGCCAGCACGCGTTCGCCAATGGCGATATGGGCGGTGTTCTCTGCTTCCACATTCTCCCGCTGCTCCAGCGCACGGCTCACCGTATATACCTGAGAGTACTCTTCCGTCACCGGCACGCGAAATTGTGTGATCAGCGCTTCCCGCAGCGAAATGCTCGCGGAGGAAAAGCCGGTGGAATACATTACGTTAAATTCGCTCGCCTTCATGTCCTCCTGGAACAAGAGACCGAAACCGGCCACCTTACCAGCATGGAGGCTGGCGGAATCAAAAAGCTCAAACACCGCGGCAGTGATGGCAACGAGCAACTCATTACCGGAAAGATAGCTTTCCGACAACATCTTGCCGTTGCAGCGGTTCAAACACATATCAAACAAATCAAGGCTTGCGCCCTTTCTCCCGATGTTTACAACCGCTATGCAGCCGTATTCGGTGTTGATGTCCAGTGCAGTACGGCTTCGGCCTGCCGTTATGGCCCTCTGGCCGCTTTCGGCCAGAATCCCCTCTTCCAGCAGCTCTCCTACAAGAGCGGACACTGTACTGGGGGAAAGCTGTGTTTCATGCGCAAGCTCAATGCGTGACAACTCGCCCTTTTCCAGGATCGTGCGGATCAGCATTTCCCTGTTGCGCCGTTTCATCTCTTTCAAACCTGTTTTTTTCATGTTTCAAATTCTCCCATTGCAATGGCATTCTGAGCAGCGGGACGTCTCCCGCCACCTATTATTTCGGATTCCGAATCCGTTATTTCGGAGTTCGAAATAATTGCAGCTTTATTATATCGCCGCATCTTCTGGTATGCAAGGAGAAGTTTTCAGTGCACCGTTTTTTCTCTTTTTTGACAGAAATCCCAATGCGTTTTTTGTGCAATACTATAAAATTTCAATTTTTCCAGCCATTTCGTTTTATAAAGCAAAACAGCCGGGTACAGTTCAAACTGCACCCCGGCTGTTCCATTGCCCTCATGTCCTGAAAAACTACTCGATCGCCACTTTCATCACACCGTCGCGCCGGTTCTCGAACAAATCATAAGCTGCGGCGATTTCCGTAAGCGGATAGGTATGCGTGATCAGCGGCTCGGTGTCCAGCTTACCCTGCGAAATAAGCTCCAGGATCTCTCCGCAGTCACAGCCATCCACACCGCCCGTTTTAAATGTCAGGTTTTTGCCGTACATTTCCGGCAGCGGCAGTATCTGGCTGCCATTATACAGCGCGACGATGGTGACCACGGCGTTTGGGCGCGCGCACTCCCAGGCCAGACGGAATGTCTCCTCCGCGCCCGCTGCCTCCAGCACCACATCCGCACCGCCGTGGCTGCTGTTGGCCCGTACAAATTCAAGCGCATGAACCGGTTCCACCGTCAGGACCTCCGGATAATGCTCCCGTACAAAGCGCAGGCGCGCCGCGTCCTTTTCACAGACAATAACACGGGCAGGCCTTTTCAACAGTGCGCACAACAGCGTACAGATGCCTGTCGGCCCGGCGCCGATAATGAGCACGGTATCCTCCGGAGCGATTTCAGAAATGCGTACCGCCCAAAAACCCGTGGCCAGCACGTCGCCCACCAAAAGAGCCTGGCGGTCGCTGACATTGGCCGGAATCCTGTTCAACCCCTGATCGGCATACGGCACCCGGACATACTCCGCCTGTCCCCCGTCGATGCGGCAGCCCAGAGCCCACCCGCCGTTCGGATCAGTGCAGTTGTTTACATAGCCATGCTTGCAAAAAAAGCATTCGCCGCAAAACGTCTCTACATTTACCGCCACTCTGTCTCCAGGCTTTACAGCCGCTACTGCCGGCCCCACAGCCTCCACCACGCCCACCATTTCGTGCCCAACGGTAACGCCCGGCACAGCGCGCGGCACCGAGCCATGCTTAATGTGCAGATCGCTGGTGCAGATGCTGGCCAGCGTTACCCTGATAATCGCATCCCGGTCATCCTGCAAGGCAGGCTTTTGTTTTTCCTGCAATTCGAATTTTCCGCGTTCCACATAAGTATAGGCCAGCATAATTGCAATACCTCCTGAGATGTCCCGACGCCACGCGTCCTATTACTGTATTACCAATATCATACCATTTGAAACGTTGGGGTTCAATCACAGTGCGTGCCCCCATACCCGATTTGCCGGACAGAAAAACAATCTGTATAATGGAAAGGGGTAATGAAAAATGTCAACCAAAGAACGAAAGCACCCAGCGCCGCCGCGTTACGATGAGGCCTTCAAGGCGGGGGCAGTGCGGATGGTC
>NZ_JAFOIN010000106.1:0-6067 GCF_017421385.1 Ruthenibacterium sp.
CTTGTAATCGGGCATCCGGATGGTGGTGCTGTCCAGCCCCTCCTCGTCGCTGCCGCCATGCCAGCCCTTGCCGTTGTTCCGGGTATAGCCCCACCGGCTGTACCCGTACCGCACCCGCACGCGGCCCTTAAAAATTGCCATACGCCATGCCTCCTTTACAGCCCCAGCGCGGCAAGCTGCTGTTCGATGTAGGTGCGCTGCTCCAGCTCGGCCACAAGGTGCATTTCTTCAACGACCTGCCCGGTGGCAATGTCTGTTTTGCTCACGCGCTTTTTGCCAATGCTCGCCACAAGGCAATAGTGCTGGTACACCGTATCAAACACAATTTTCGTGTTGTCCTCGTCCGTCGTTTTTGTCAATCGGATTTTCGCCGTCGCGGCCTCATCCATAAAAGCGGCCTCGAACTCGGCCGCCGTCATGGCATCCTCTGCCATGTGGATTTCCATACGGCTGCGGGCGTTCGGGCTGCCGCTGGGGTATACTGTTGTATCTTCCAACAGTTCATATTCATTTCCGTTTTTCAGTGTGACTTTCAGCATTCTGTGTACCTCCTAAAAATTGCATTTCAGGCTGTAAATATAGCCTGTAAAACTACGGGAATTGTTGTTTGAAAAACCCATCAGAACATAATAGCTGCCGTTATAGCCGGAAGTGTTCAACGTCACGCTGGTCGCTTGCTGGTTGCCCAGCACACGGACTGCAGCAACGTATGAGTTGTCCGCGTTGATCGTAGGCCACGCGCTGAGCAGATAGATGTTGAAAGCTGAATAGGTTTCGGTAGGGTCGAATTTATTGATACTCGCCGTCAGTGATGAAACCGCCGACAGATCGACAGGCCAGTTTGTGATGACGCTGCCGCCGCCCAGATAGCTTCCGGTACACGTCACTGAAATATTTCCGGTGTTGAAAACAGGCTTCGTGCCCGTCTGGTTGCGGTAATAAGTATCGGTATTCAGAAAATAAGCGGCGCGGGCATCCCAGCCCCCGGTAAATCCGGAACACTGATCTCCATTGTTGTACAGGTACTCCGGCGCGCGCTTCCATACCTGCGTGTTTCCGTGTTTCACTACAGATAACGACGTGCCGTTATAGATCACATTCCCGCTCTGCGGCACTGTGACATTGTTGAAAACCAAAGCCATGCCCTCACCGCCTCACGAATAGTTGATTGTCAGCGTGGTGCCGGACAGGCTCATTGATATATTGCTGGCCCGCCGTGCATTGGAAAGCCTGCCGTCGTTGCCCTGGCACACGGTGCCCGCCGCTGAACCAAAGTTCTTGTTGAAGGCGTTGTTTTTCGTGAAGGCGGGTTCGGCCCCCACCTGGCCGGGCGTAAGCTGTACCGTCCTGTCGGCCGACCCGTCAAATTCAGCCATCTGCTGCCCGGCGTTGTTTTGGAGGATGAACTTTTTAGCCACCCGGTCCGCCGCTGCCGCCCGGTCCACCACGCCGTCGCCGTCCGCGTCATAGGTGGAAAACCGCTTCTTGATCTTCCCGAACAGCACGGTCAGCTCTTCCCCCGTCTGGATATCCGCATCCTGCTCCGCCTCGGTAAAAGACGCCGTTACGTTGGAGCCGTCCCCGTTGCGCGGCAAAAGCGGCTGCTGCTCGTTTCCGGGGTCATAGATGCTTTTCGCCATGTCGCCCGCGCCCAGCTCCACCACCTTCGCGCTGATGGCCGCGTCCGTCTCAGCCTTGGAATAGGCCCCCGCCTGCGCCGCCGTCACCCCGTGGGGGTTGTCCGCGCGGTCCGTGTGCGCTTTTACAAGGTCCCGCAGTCCGTTCAGCACCGCCTGCAGCTTTCCCGCCGGCGCGGCCGTCACCCCCTCGGGCGCCGCGGCGCCGATGTCGGCGGCCGCCGTTTCGGCCTCCAGCTGGCCGGCAAGCTCGTTGAACGCGGGCGCAAGCACCTCCCGCGGCAGCTCGTCCATAATGCGCTGCATCTCGGCGGTGGAAACGCCGGGCGTGTCCGGCCGCCCCACGTTCCCCTTGCCCAGCATATCCCCTTCTGTAATTTTTCGAAACGCCATAAGCTCCTCCTTTTCTCAGGCCCGGTAATACCCGGTCTCCACAAATTCAATGCCGATGCTGTCCAGCCCGAACGGCTCGTTCAGCACGCCGTTTTCCACCTTGAACCCCGCCTTGTCCACTTTTTTCAACCGGATTTTGTCCCCCAGCGTGCGGGGCGTGTCGTCGTTGGAGTAAGTGAACTTGGAATAGATCAGATGCGCATAGGAAAAATACCGCGCCGTCACAAAATCGCTGAACAGCTCTTCCCATATGCCCGCAACGCGCCCCCACGCCCGCACGCCCGTCGCCAGCGCGCTGGCCAGCGCCACATAAAACCGGCTGAACGTTTTGTTGCGGTAAAAGGTCCGGCCGCTCAGGTCCGGCGTACGCCAGCACGCGTAGATCGCCTCGCCGTTGTCGTTGTAGTTCAGCGGGTCGGACGGTTCGTTTGCAAATGCGCAGAGCCTGCCGTCCGCCGTGCCGAACCACAGCGCGCCGTCCTGCTCCCACAGCACGCGGGCCGGGATATTGGTACAGTAAAAGCCCGCATACTGGCGCGTGGAATAGGGGGCCGAGCGGTCCGTCTGCGTGGCCTGCAGCCCGTCCAGAATGTACGCGCACCCGTTCAGGCACAGCCAGTACATGTCTTTGTAAACCAGCGCGAACGCTTCCTCCAGCCCGTTTTCCTCCAGCAGCTTCCCGTTCAGGAAGAAGCTGCGGCTCTGGCTGTATTTTTCCCCGGTAATGTCCTGCGCCGTGATGGCGTAAACGCCCAGCTTTGTCAAAAACAGCGGCTCCGTGCCCAGATATCCAAACGAATACGGCCCGATGGCTCCCTCGCCCTGCAAAATGTTCACGATGGGGAACGCGGGCTTGTTGTCCACAAGGGTTCCCTCCCGCACGATCACGTTCCGGTCGGAATCGGTGGAATCTTTGTGCGCCGCCAGCCGGGCGTTTACAATGGAATATCCCACAATGGCGCTGTCGCTCTGGCCCAGCACCGAATAGGCCTGGTCTCCCCAGTAGGTGGGGTCGTTCAATCCGCTGTACCAGTCGTAGTTGATGAGCTGCGGGCTGCCGGACAAAAACAAACGGTCCGTCGCGCCGTTCACGCCGAACTGGATGCCGATGCGGCATTTGTTGATGCGGTCCGCATAGCCCTCAACCGTGTGTGATGCGGTGATTCTCACATTGTCCTGCCCCGCCACCGGGGATACGCCCGGCGCGGTGGTGAACGTGACCGTGCCCGCCGTTCGGTTCACGGTAAAGCCGCTGTTTTCCGCCATCGGCCTCCAGCTTCCGTCCGTCTGCAACAGCTCGGCCTCCACGGGCGTGCCGTCCAGCGGCACAAGGGACATTTGATAGGTCTTGTCCTCCGCCGTACCCAAAAACTGCTCCCGGTATTTCGGGCAGATCAAATTGGCGTTTTCGTATTCCTCCCCGCCGCCGTTCGGCGCGCGCGCGATGGTCAGCGTGGGGATGTATGCGTCCGCGTCCACCCGCGTCACGGCCGTGCCGTCGTAGCACAGCAGCGCCTTTCCGTCCGCGATGTACAGTTTTTCGCCAAATTCCCACGAGCGGCTGCGCGCGTCGTTTGCGTCAGAATACACCACGGAATCGCCCTTGTACAGCTTTGTGCCCGCGTGTACCAGCGGGTCGTGCCCCATCAGCGCGTGATATCCGTTGATTCGCCCGTCCAGCGTCCGCTTCACCTGCCATCCCATGCGCTTGCGCACCTTCCCGGGCACATCGCGGATCATGTTCTCGCAGTCGGGCGAGCGGTTTTCGTCCGCGTTGGCCGGGCTGTTCGTCAGGTCCGCGCCTAAAAAGGTATCAATTTTCACCTGGGACAGCGTGGGAGCCGACGCGCCCGGCATATTTGTCTGCTTAAACATTGCAGCCACCCGTCACGACCGCCGCCGGGCCGTCCGCCTGCCCCGAAAGGTTTGAAAGCTTGCCCTGATACTGCGCGTAAAAGCTCTGGAAAAACCGCTGGTCGTATTCCATGCTCTGTGTCTGCGCCGCAGCGAAAAAAATCACGGCCAATACTGCTTCATCCGGCAAATCAAACTCCGTTTCATCCGGCGCATTGTCCGGAATGTCCGCCGGATACGCCTCATAGCGCAGCGTAAACGCATCCGGCAGCTGCGAATATTTTGTGTACGGATGTGCAATACCGTCTACGATCACGTAGCGCGGTTTACAGCAGTCCTGCGGCAGCGTTTTTTCATCCTCCGCCGCGTACGTTTTTTCGCGCCAGATGGGGTAATACAACGCTACCTCTTTCTGTCCCATGTCAAAAAAGCGGTCCAGCCTGCCCGTCAGGTCCGCCTTCGGCTTTGTTTCATCCAGCAGCTTCAGCACTTCGCTTTTTGCTTCACCCAATGTCATTCCTGCATCTCCCTTCTGTTTCCGTCCGCATGCCCCGGAAGCCGCGCCCCGCCCGCCGCGCGGACGTTTGTCCCGCATGGAGCAGGGCGGCGCTTGTCGGGCTTCATTCGCCCTCCATTTCGCCTGCGGCGAAACCGCGCTGGCCGGTCATCGGCCCCACCGGGGCCGCTATTTTGCCGTTCCCGTCACGGCTGCGCCGCGCCGGGGCCCCAACGGCAAAACCCCGGCGCTTGTCGCCGTTCGGCTCCATTTCGCTGCGCGAAACCGCGCTGGCCGGTCATCGGCCCCACCGGGGCCGATGTTTTGCCGTTCCCGTCACGGCTGCGCCGCGCCGGGGCCCCAACGGCAAAACCCCGGCGCCCTTTGCCTGCTTTCTTAACACTAAGAAAGTAACGCCATCGGCAGATTTCGGAATCAGCCCCCGCTTTCGCGGGGGCCTTCCTTTTTTCCCACAAGCGGCGTTTTACAGCAGTGCGCCGCGCCTTTTTGCGCCGTCCGGCACAGCCTCCTCGCACTCGAGGCTGGCGTTTTCGCTGCACAAGTCGAACACAAGGCCGCCGCCCTCCCAAAAGCGGAACCGTGCCCGGGCGCGGTTGCACTCACGGATGGTCCGCGTCATGCCGTCTGTTCGGGGCGCGCGCAGCGGATGTGCCTCCCGCGCCGCGAAGGACGCTTCCAGCAGATACCTGCCCTGCCGCAGCACAAGCCTGCGGGACGACGCCTCCACGATGCGCACGCCCCGGTAGGTGGCCAGCCGGTATTCACGGCCGCGGTACACAACGGCACAGATGCACCCTGTAAAGGAGCGTCCGCAGAACGGGATATGCGCGACAGAGGCCATCACGCTGCACGGCTGCGCAAAATCGTTGCACTGTACCCACAGGTAGTCCCGTGGAAAGGCGCTGCCCCGGTCGCCCTCAATGTATCCGGTCCCGCCCGTCAGGTCGATGAATCGGCCGTCCACCGTGAACCCGCCCGCCAGCGTGTGCGCCATGCTGTATACGCTGTGGCTGCACTGCATCGGCAGAAAGCGGAACGGCCCCATGATGTCCGTCCTGAGCGGCGACAGCGGGCCGTAGCGCACCGCGCCCTGCACGCCGGGCAGCTCGGCCGCCACGCCCTCCTCCCCAAAGCAGAAGCCCTGCGCCCCGTCGTACTGCCGGACGGTCCCGTTGGTGATCACCTGGACGAACCGGGTTTCCCCCGCGCGCCCGGCAATGAAACAGATGCTCTCGCCGTTTTTCTGGTGCTTGAGATACACGCCTTCAAAAAGATCCTTCATAGAAACCTCCTTCGGAATATCCGGCGCTTGTCGCCGTTCGGCTCCATTTCGCTGCGCGAAACCGCTCGGTCGGTCGTTGCCTCCGCCGGGGCGGGAACAGGAAGCCGCGTGTGAGAAAAGAGGAAGGCCCCCCGCTGTCGCGGGGACGATTACGAGTCTCCGACGGCCTACTTTCTTAGCATTAAGAAAGTAGGCAAAGAACGTTAGGGGGCGTTCCGCTACGCTAAAACAATTGAATTTCAAATTCCATAACAAATTCAATTTTTTCTTCACGCTTCGCTCCGAGGCCCCCTAAGACCCCCAACGGCAAAAGAGGACTGATTTTTCGGAATCTTTCTTAACAGTAAGAATGACATGCGAAAGATTCTTATCGAAAAATCTGGA
>NZ_JAFOIN010000107.1:0-18238 GCF_017421385.1 Ruthenibacterium sp.
CGCCCCGGAACGGACTGCCGTTCCGGGGCGTTCTGTATGTTGGGAGGCCAGGGGCTGCTTGAAAAATCAAAAAAGTTGTCTTCCCCAACAGGAATCGGCGTTTACTGCGCTGAAAATCCTCGGAATACAGCAGGTATTCCGAGGATTTTTGCCTTGTAACCGCTCGATTTTTGCGGGAAATACAGTCTTTCCTCTGTTTCAAACATCCCCTACTCCACGTTTTTTTCGTCACATAAACCGTAAATGGGCGTTTTGCCGAAGGTGCGGGCCCACAGACGGTCGCCATAGCTGTAATGCCACCACTCCTCGCTGTAATTCACAAAACCCGCGGCGGTCATCATATTATAGAGGAGCCGCCGTGTGTTGCGGAAGGCTTCCGCCTCTCCGGCCATTCCGTTGGTCTCGAAATATGCGGTTTGGGCAAGATTCGTAAAATCGTCGAACTCTGTGCCCATAGGCAGCGGCCTGCCCCGATAGCAAAGCGTCAGATCCAGTGCGCCGCCGGTGGCATGAGGAGCCGGCCGGGCAGGGTTGGGGTGGGGCAGCGCAACAAAGTCGTCCACTGCGGCGGCAAGCTGCTCCGGCGTATATTCAGGATGGCTGCGGCGCACCAGGGCAGAATACTCCTCGTACAGCGCCTGCTGTACAGCCAGCGGACGATAAGCGTCGAAAATCAGCAGGCTATAGTCCTCCGGCAGAAGGCCAAGCGCCTGCTGCAGCAGCGGCACGACCCCCTCGCGTACCCAACAGCCTTGCGGCGCACAGGCGATGCCTGCTGCCCGGTAGCTGGCTGCATAGCGGATACGCGCGTCCAGCCCGTCGATGCGCACCAGGGATTCGCCGTTATCCCGGGGACGGGGACAGGCGGGCAGACTTTCGCTGCGCACGCGCGGTACCGGAGCGTAAAAATTGATGCCAGCCATTTTCATCATCTTCCTTGCCGTATATCATTTATGTGTTTTTCGCTCCTATATTTTAGCACTGTAAATATGGGATGTAAAATACAATTTATGTAAAGCCAAAAATCTAAACGCTTTTTTGACGGTAAAAACAAGAATAAAATGGCGATTTTCCGTCTGGAAACGATTCCAAAAATCTCCTATTATAAAAGAAATAATTGAAAATATGTACAAAAGCAGCTTCTTCGAAAATGTAGATTTGTTGAATAGTGAGAAAGAAGAAACAAAGTACCAGCATTGGTAGATTTTCACAAGACAAACGTATAAATTTGTGCTATAATGCCAAATGTAAGGATAGGGGAAGCGTTCCATAAATTAGATGGGACACCTTACGGCACGGGCAAGAGCCTGTTTGTTACAGAAAGGAAAAGCGTTATGGTAAAGCAAATCAAAATTTCAAACTTCACAGAGGTTAAAAACATCATGAATGCCGCGACCCATTGTGTGGATGAGATCGGTGTGCACGATGGAAAGGGCAGCATTGCCGACGCGAAAAGTATTCTGGGGCTGATGAGCCTGGATTATACGCATCCGGTGATGCTTGTGAGCGAAAACGAAAAAGAACTGCAGCGCGTTTACGAAGCCATCAGCTGAAAACGTGTGAAACAGACAAAAGAGGCGTGCCTTTACAGGCGCGCCTCTTTTGTTATTCTCCGTCCCTGCGGTATTCAATCACATCCGACACCGGGCAATCCAAAATAAAGCACAGGGTATCCAGTGTTTTCAGCGTGATGGTCTCGCCGTGCTTCATGCGGTGCAGGGTATTGGCCGAAACGCCGTGCTTGAAGATCAACTGGTATTCTGTGATGTTTTTCCGGTACAGCGTGCGGTAAAACGGCTCGTAGCTGATCATTCCCCCCACCTCTTGCTTCACTTTATCATACTCAAATCATTGACTATACTAAATATATTGAGTATAATGAACGCAGAATACACAAAAAGGTCCGGCAGGAGTTGACTGAGGGGTATTTTAGAAGCGCGCGGACGATGCCGTTTCGGCTCCCGGGCCCGTACTTGAAGATTGAGACGGATGGAGCCTGTGCAAGGGCTGTGAGAAGCAGCTCGGAGAGCCTGTCCGGGAGGAGGGCTGATATGTGAAACAGCGGTTTGTGGGTCTTGCTGCGGCGCTGGCGCTGTGCTGCACGGTGAGCGGCGCGATGCTGGAGCGTGCTGTCTGCTGCCCGGCGCCGCCGGGATTGGCACACATAGAGAAGCAATTCCAAACAATGGTGGGAATGGAAAAAGGGGACGGAAATTGGCTTTACAGTTATCAGATGCTTTCCGCTCCGAAATATGCGGTATGTGCCACAGCGGTGCGCACCGGAGGCTCCGGCAGGCGTGAGTCTGTGCGGGTGCTGTGGCGGCTGGAGAACGGCGTCTGGCGTTTGGTGTATGCGGTCCGCAGAGAGCAGATCGCATCCCCGGCAATACAAGATGAGGCGGGACAAGGCGGATGAACGGAAAAACGGATGTTTTTCCGGGGCTCATTCTACCGCAAGCGGTCTCGCGCAGCGGGGTATGCACTGCGTGGCGAATGCGGATGGGAAACTCGGAAGAATATTTAGATGCCGCAGCGATGGGATGCCAAAAGCCAAAAACGCCTCCGGGACCTGTCGTGGTCCCGGAGGCGTTTTGTGTTGGTTAAAATCTGTTTGCGGCAATAACAGCTGTATTTCCCGCCAATTCCCGTGAGGCTGCGTTACTCCTGCCAGTACGGCGTGGGAGAACCCGTCTGTACGGGAGAAGCCTTTGGTGCAGCGGGCTGCTGAACAGGAGGAACTGTAGCGCCGGTTTGCTGTGTGGGCTGCTGAGCGGGAGCAGCAACGGTCTGCGGCGAAGCTTCCCGCACTGCCGCAGGCGCGGTTTGCCGCTGTACGGCTTGCGCCTGCTGGATCTGCTCCTGTGTGATGGCTGTAAACGGCATCGTAGAGCGGGGCGGATGCACAAAGTTGCGTGAAGGCGGAGGCGGCGCAGGCCAGGAGATCGGCTTCACATTCAGCTTTACGCGCTGGTCGCCCTCGGGCTGCTGCACGGTGGGCTGCGGCGTGGGTGCCGGCTGAGGGGGAGGCGCGGGAACCTGCACAGGCGCCGGAACCGGCTCTGCTTCCGGTTGGGGCGCAGGTTGCTGCTTACGCCGGCCGAACAGGCCCAGAAAACCGCGTTTTTCTTTGCGCGGAGCCTTTTCCTGTGCCGGAGCGGCCTGTGCGGCACGCGCGGGTTCATTGAAGGCGGCATTGGGTGCTGCAGCCGTCCAGGTGGTTTCTGGCGTAGGCGCAGCAAGCTGCTGCGGTACCGGTTCAGCAGGAATATCAAACTGGATGGGCGTCCATGCTACCCACTGGTTTGTACCGGGCTGTTCGGCTTTCGACGGCTGGGGAGCGCATTGAGAAGGTACCGCCTGAGGTGCGGGCTGAGCAGTCTGGGATGCCTGAGCTCGCTGCGCCTCCTGAGCCAGACGTGCTTCTTCAGCCTGGCGCGCAACAGCAGCAAGCTGAGCCTCTTCGGCGGCACGGCTCTCGGCAGAGCGGCGGGCTTCCTGTGCATGGCGGGCGGCTTGCAGGCGCATGGCGTTCGCTTCTGCGCGGCGGGCGGCCTCAGTGTCCGCCGTCGGTTCCGGAAGCACAGGCGCTGGCTGCGCCTGTGCTTCCGGAACCGCTTGTGCGGCAGGCTGAAGTTCCGGCTCTGCGGGAATAGAGAAAGAAACCTCGGCCACAGGCTGCGGCGCGGGTTCCTCCGGAATGGAGAAGGATATCTCAGCCGAAGGCTCGTCCCAGGAGAGAGGGATTGCATCCGCGTCCGTCTGCCCAGCAGTCACAGATGCAGGCGCAGCGTCCTCTGTGGGGCCCTCTGCGACGGGGCCCGTCTGAGCCGATGCGGCCTGTGCTTCCTCGGCCTGGTGAACCTCTTCCGCCAAACGCGCTTCCTCGGCACGGCGGGCTTCTTCCGCCAAACGCGCTTCCTCGGCGCGGCGGGCCTCTTCCGCCAAACGTGCTTCCTCGGCGCGGCGGGCCTCTTCCGCCAAACGTGCTTCTTCGGCGCGGCGGGCCTCTTCCGCCAAACGTGCTTCTTCGGCGCGCCGCGCGGCCTCTATGGCGCGCTGGCGTGCGGCGGCTTCTTCGGCCAGGCGCTGCTGCATGGCGGCGTTGAAATCAATGGGCTTCCACTTGCGTTCAACGGACGGCTGTTCGGGCTGCGGCGCTTGCTGTACAGGGCGCGGCGGGGCGACGGGCGTGGGGGGCACCACCTCAATGGGCTGCAGCACGGGCTGCGCCGGGGCCATAGTCTCAGCAGCAGGCTGCTCCATTGCATGGCCGCGTTTTTTGCTGCGGCCCTGCTTGGTTTTCGGCTGCTGCTTGGCCTGCTTGGGCGCGGGCTGTGCAGCCGGCGCCGGGATGTCCGGCAGCGGCGGAAGCTCGATGGTGGTATGGTCCAGTGTCTGCAGGGGGGCCAGCTCCGGGCGAGGCGTTTCGGCCTCGCTCTGCTGCTGGGCGTCTTCGCTGCGGATGATCTCCCTCAGCGCACGGATTTCCTGTACCTTGGCCACCAGCAAGCCAATGGTGGCGACACCCAGCACCACGGTGCATACCAGCATCATGATGCGGATGGTGTCGCTGAACACATTGCTGCCCAGCAGCAGCCACGCGCACACGCCCAAAAGGCAGCACAGCGCAGTTACCGTGAGCACCGTCGCGGTGATTTTTCGTCTCAGTTCTCGTCTTGCCATATCATAGCTCCACTCATAGAGCGTTCATCCCCGCATCGCGGGAGGGAACGTTTTATTTTGTGCCGAAAATGCGGTCGCCCGCATCGCCGAGACCCGGCACGATGTAGCCGTTCTCGTTCAGCTTTTCATCCATCGCGGCCACATAGATGTCCACGTCGGAATGCGCCTCCTGCAGGCGCTGCATGCCTTCGGGCGCAGCGATGATGCCAATGAACTTGATGCTCTTTGCACCGCGCTTTTTGATTTGCGTGATGGCGTCTACGGCGCTGCCGCCGGTGGCGAGCATCGGGTCCAGAACGATGACTTCGCGCTCGGCGATATCATCGGGCAGCTTGCAGTAGTATTCCACAGGCTCCAGCGTCTCTTCGTTGCGGTACATGCCGATATGCCCGACTTTAGCGGCCGGGATGAGCGCCAGCATGCCGTCCACCATGCCCAGCCCCGCGCGAAGGATCGGTACCAGCGCCAGTTTGCGGCCGGACAGCATGCGCGTCTTTGCCACAGCGATGGGCGTCTCGATCTCCACCTCTTCGGTGGGCAGATCCCGCGTGGCCTCATAGCACAGCAGTGTGGCAAGCTCGCACACAAGCTCCTTGAATTCTTTGGTGCCGGTGTTTTTGTTGCGCAGCAGGCTTACCTTATGCTGTACAAGGGGATGGTCCATGATCATTGTTTTGCTCATTGTTTTCAGTCTCCTTTATGTTCGGCTTTCCGGGATGGCTCGGCGTGTATGTCAGCGCTGCTCCAGCGCGGATATCTTGGCGACGCGGCCCGCATGGCGGCCGCCTTCGAAGGGGGTGTCCAGAAACAGGTCCACCAGTTCGCAGGCAAGGCCCGGGCCGACAACGCGCCCGCCCAGACAAAGGGCGTTGGCGTCGTTGTGCAGGCGTGTGTATTTGGCGCTGAAAGCGTCGCTGCAGCAGCAGGCGCGGATTCCGTCCAGCTTGTTGGCCGCCATGCTGATGCCCACGCCCGTGCCGCAGAACAGCAATGCACAGGCGCATTCGCCGCGCACAACGGCCTCGCAGGGAGGCACGGCCATATCGGGATAATCAACGGATGCTTCGCTGTGCGTGCCGTAATCAACGTAGGGCACGCCGCGTTCGTCCAGGTGCGCCCGGACGGCCTCCTTCAGGGCAAAACCGCCGTGGTCGGCGCCCAGTGCAACGGGTTTCTCCATATGATACAACTCCTTGTCCGCGGGCGCAAGCCGGCGCGGTATGTTTTTTATCTTTTGCGCGGTCAGGGCGCGGCCTGCAGACGCGCCGCCCGTTCCCGCTCCGCCTGCGAAAGGCGGTGGTAATCGGGGATAAGCTGTGCAGCGGGCACCGTTTCACCCGCTGCCAGCGCAGCCCGGCACACGCCGCCGGCGCGGCCCAGGCGGTAGGCTTCGGGATACAGGCGGGTCTTGCCCGTGCCGTTCAGCGCCTCGTCCACCAGCTGCGCGCCGTCGCCCAGCAGCCACACCGGCTCCCGCGCGCTTTCCACAAACCCGCGCAGGGAAGCGGCGGGCGCGCTCTCGTCCGGGCATAAGCGCTCCACCGCACCGTCCGCGGCGAAAAAACCGGCCCAGTACACCTCGCCCCGACGCGCATCCAGCGCGCACAGCAGCGTGCCTTCCACAGCCGCGCTGTATGCCAGCGCCTCCAGTGTGGAGACAGCGGCGCAGGGCGTGTCGTGTGGGAAAGCAAGTCCCTTGACGGCAGCCAGCCCGATGCGAAGGCCCGTGAAGCTGCCCGGCCCGGCAGCGGCGGCGAACACGTCTATTTCCGCGGGAGAAAGCCCTGCGGCGTCAAAGGCGTTTTTGCACAGGCAAAGCAGCGTTTCGCTGTGTGTATGGCCCGTAGCCAGATAACATTCATAAATCAGCCGGCTGTCCCGCAGTATGGCAATGCCGGCGGTCTTTCCCGCAGAATCCAGGCCAAAGATCGTCAAAGCTGAGCCCCCTCGATGGTGATGCGGCGGCGGTGTTCGTCCAGCACTGCGATGTCCACATGAACAGCGGGTTCGCCCGCCACGAGCGGCGCGACGTTTTCGCTCCACTCTGCGGCAACCACCGCGCCGTCGTCCAGATAATCAAAAAAGCCCGTTGCCTGAAGGTCCTCCATGGTGGAGATACGGTACATGTCAAAATGGGCGAAGGGCTGAGGGCCGCGGTATACGTTCACGATGGCGAACGTGGGGCTGGAGACCTCGTCGGTGCAGCCCAGCCCGCGGGCGATGCCCTCGCAGAAGGCTGTTTTCCCCGCGCCGAGCCCTCCGGTAAACAGCACCAGAGAGCCGCTGTGCAGCGCCTTGGCCAGGCGCTCGCCCAGCGCTGCCGTTTCGGCTCTGCTGCCTGTTTCGTATACCGCCATGGCGCGCCTCCTGCATGCTGTTTGTATCAAAGTGCGCGCAGGTGCGCGCATTTATAGCATATTATATACCAAAAGTGGGGTTTCTGTAAAGTGCGCGGCGCACGATATGGACTGGAAATCCCGCCCGGGAGGGGCTTTCGGAGAAATTGGAACGACAAAAAACGGCAGCGGAGGCCCGCTGCCGTGGAGAGGGGCCGCCCGAAAACGCGTTTTGTGAACGCGGCGCACCGGACGGCCGGAAGAGAGGGGAAACGCGCGGGGCGTTATTCCGCCCGGCGCGCCTGCGGCTCGCTGCCGAACAGGCTGGGAATGGCGCACAGCGCGGCGATACCAACCACGGTATATACCGCGCGGGAGAGCAAACTTGCGCTGCCGCCCAGCAGCCAAGCCACGGCGTCGAAGCTGAACAGGCCGATGAGGCCCCAGTTGATGCCGCCGATGATGATGAGAATAACGCAGATCTTATAGAAGATATTCATGGGAACACATCCTTTCTGCGCTTAGTTTGAGCGGCAAAAAGGGAAAATATGCGCGCCGTGCCCTGTGCGGCGCGTCCTTTTGCGTGATTGGTGCGTTCCGGGGGCTGTTCGGCCGAAAGGAAAGCGGGGCGGCGGCACTTCCGTGCTGTTCCACGAACTGGGAACAGCTGCGCCGCTTTCATTTATATAGGCATTTTTCGACATAGACCATCATTCGGTTGTTTTGAAAGCCGTATTCAACGAGCGCGACCAAAGGTGCTATACCGAGAAGCCATGGTTTGTGAAATACCAGGGGAAATACGACGGCGGCAATCAAAATCAAAGCCAGGACAGCAAAAAGAGAAAAATGTTCCCTGCGCCATTTCTTTTTGAAAAATGTTTTTCTTTCTTTCAACGAAAAGGCGCTTGTACTTGTTGTTGCGATTGCATTTTCGTCTGCTTTATGACGAGATTCTTCATCGGAAAATTTTTCCCCGGCCAGAATTTCGCTGATACTGATACTGAATTCCTCAGCGAGAAGCTGAAGCATTTCAATGTTCGGCATATAATCTCCGTTTTCCCAACGGGAGATGGTTTTGTTGGTAACTCCAATTTTTTCGCCAAGGGCTTCCTGTGTAAGTCCGGCCCGTCGGCGAAGTTCAGCAATGAATTTTCCGATTTTTACTTGATCCATGAGAATCCCCTCCGGCATTAGAGTACCACGGTGTCCATGAGAATTCTATCCCGCAGATAGCGAACAACCTATCAGAATGTCGAAAAAGGCAAAGAAGCATCTGGGGAAAAGCCTGAAAAAGGGATGGTGACCGCGCCCGCGGGCGCGTGTCGGAGCGGTGCGAAGCCTCCCCTGCGGACAACCGCGCTGAAAGCGCGGCTCTTAGCGCTTAGACGCCACTTTTTCATTTAAAATAACCCCGCGACGTCCCGCAGGGCCAGTATAGAGCGAAGCGACCGCCGAAGGCCGCTGTGCGCGGTGAACGGGACGAAAGGCCCTGTTCGCAGGCAGCTTTTCTGACAAGCTGCAACCAGTTTCTCTGCTTTTCAATTGAACTTTCTTTCACAAGATTTGGAGTTATTACCTGTTTAAAGAGTATCATCCCAGTGCCGAATGTGCAAGCTGCATTTTTATAAAAAAAGCCGCCCCGCAGAGGGGCGGCACAGAGAAAGTTCAGTTTTTCAGCGCCTGCAGCGGAGCGGGGATGCGTCCGCCGCGGTTGACGAACACCGACGGCGAGAACGTGCTCACGGGCAGGATGGGCGCATAGCCCAAAAGGCCGCCGAAGTCCAGCACGTCGCCCTCCTTGCAGCCGATGGCCGGGATGACGCGCACGGCCGTCGTTTTGGTGTTCACCATGCCGATGGCGGCCTCGTCCGCGATGAGCGCCGAGATGACGGCGGCGTCCGTCTCACCCGGGATGACGACCATGTCGATGCCCACGCTGCACACGGCCGTCATGGCTTCCAGCTTTTCAATGGACAGGCTGCCGCGCTCCACGGCTTTGATCATGCCGTCGTCCTCGGACACGGGGATGAACGCGCCGGAAAGCCCGCCCACGTGGTTCGAGGCCATCACGCCGCCCTTTTTTACCGCGTCGTTCAGCATGGCCAGCGTGGCCGTCGTGCCGCAGCAGCCGCAGCTCTCCAGCCCAATCTCCTCCAGAATATTCGCCACGGAATCGCCGGGCGCGGGCGTGGGCGCAAGTGAAAGGTCCACGATGCCGAAGGGCACGCCCAGCCGCTCGCTGGCAAGGTTGCCCACAAGCTGGCCCATGCGTGTGATTTTGAATGCCGTGCGTTTGATCAGCTCGGCCACGGTGTCCAGCGAAGCGTCCTTGGGCAGCTGGGCCAGCGCCGCACGCACCGCGCCCGGGCCGGAGACGCCCACGTGGATAACGCAGTCCGGCTCGCCCGGGCCGTGGAACGCGCCCGCCATGAAGGGGTTGTCCTCCGGCGCGTTGCAGAATACGACAAGCTTTGCCGCGCCCGCGCACATTTTGTCCTGCGTGCGCGCCGCGGCTTCCTTGATGACGGGCCCCATCATCTTGACGGCGTCCATGTTGATGCCGCTCTTGGTGGAGCCGACGTTGATGCTGCTGCAGACGTAGTCCGTGCAGGCCAGCGCCTCCGGGATGCTGCGGATGAGCCGCTCGTCCCCGGCGGAAAAGCCCTTGTGCACCAGCGCCGAGTAGCCGCCGATGAAGTTGACGCCCACGGCCTTGGCCGCAGCGTCCAGCGTTTTGGCATACCACACCGGGTCTGCGTCCGGCGCGCTGGCCAGCAGCATGGCGATGGGCGTTACCGAGATGCGCTTGTTTACGATGGGCATGCCGTAGGTGGCTGAGATGTCCTCGGCTGTTTTGACAAGGTCCTTTGCTTTTTCGGTGATCTTGCGGTAGATCTTTTCGCAGGCTTTTCGGCCGTCCGGGTCCGCACAGTCCAGCAGGGAGATGCCCATGGTCACGGTGCGCACGTCCAGATGCTCGTCCGTGATCATCTGGATGGTCTCGAGAATATCGTTCGTGTTCAACATATGCGCTCCATCTCCTTAAATACGGTGCATGGCGTCATAGATTTCCTGCCGGGTGCAGCGCACATCCACGCCCAGCTCGTCGCCCTTCTGCTTCATCTTCTCTGCAAAGGCCGTAAAATCCATCGAGCAGCTGGACACATCCACCAGCATGATCATGGCGAAGGTGCCGCGCAGGATGCGCTGCGTCACTTCCTCCACGTTTACATTGGCCTCGGCGCACGCGGTGCATACCTGTGCAAGAATGCCTACTTTGTCGTTGCCCACGACAGTGATAACAGCTTCCATTTTATTCCCTCTCCTCCGTTGTGCCCGCGCCGTCGGGGCGCGGCGTCCGCAGGCGGGCCCGTCCGGCCCGCGGTCTGTTTTACCAGTATAACAAAAAAATCCGCCGGGGAAAAGAGCCGAAACCGCCGAAATCCCGGCTCCGTGCGCGGTGTGTTTTGTGCGGATGTTTACTTTCGGCGCCGGATTTACTATAATGTACCTAATATCGCCTAATAAATATCGCCTCATAAATGAAGAGGCGAGATGTACAGCGAAGAAAGAGGGGAACATCCATGGAAAAGATACTCAAGATCCTGGAGGAAAACGCCCGTATCAGCCTTGAGGATATCGCCACGATGGTGGAGAGCACGCCCGAGGAGGTGGCGAAGCAGATCGACGCGTACCAGCAGGCCCACGTCATCAACGGCTATAAGGCGCTGATCGACTGGGACAAGGCCGGAGCCGACCGGGTGCAGGCCATCATCGAGCTGCGCGTTTCGCCCAAGCGGGACTGCGGCTTTGACGAGGTTGCGGCCAACATCGCCCGCTTTGACGAGGTGGACAGCGTGATGCTGATGAGCGGCGGGTACGACCTTTCGCTGGTGATGAGCGGCAAGAGCTTTCAGGACATTGCATTGTTCGTGGCAAAGCGGCTGAGCCCGCTGGACGACGTGCTGAGCACGGCCACGCATTTCGTGCTGCGCACCTATAAAAAAGACGGCGTGCTGTACGGCCTGGAACCCACCGACGAACGGGAGCTGCTGTGATGGATTATGCAAAGATCATTTCCGCCGCCGCGCGCGACATGCGTCCCTCGGGCATCCGCAAATTTTTTGACATTGCGGCCGAGATGAAGGACTGCATCTCGCTGGGCGTGGGCGAGCCGGATTTTAAAACGCCCTGGACGGTGCGCGACGCGGGCATCCGCAGCCTGGAAAAAGGGCGCACCTGGTACACGAGCAATTCGGGCCTGGCGGAGCTGCGGGAAGAGACCTGCAATTACCTTTCCCGCCGCATGGGCCTTTCCTACACGCCCGGGGAAACCGTCGTTACCGTGGGCGGCTCCGAGGCCATCGATATGTGCATCCGCGCGCTGGTGAACCCCGGCGACGAGGTCATCATCCCGGAGCCGTGCTTTGTCTGCTATTACCCCATCACCACGCTGACGGGCGGCGTGCCCGTGCCGCTGCCGCTGAAAGCTGAAAACGGCTTTAAGCTGACGGCGCAGGAGTTGGAGGCGGCCATCACGCCGCGCACAAAGCTCATCATCTTCCCGTTCCCGTGCAATCCCACGGGGGCCGTGATGCGCCGGGAGGACCTGGAACCCATCGCGGCGCTGCTGCGGGATAAGGACATCATCGTTCTGTCGGATGAGATCTATGCCGAGCTGACCTACGGCGGCGAGCGCCATGTGAGCATCGCCTCGCTGCCGGGCATGAAGGAACGCACCGTTGTGGTGAACGGTTTTTCCAAGGCCTATGCCATGACGGGCTGGCGTCTGGGCTATGCCTGCGGGCCGGAGCCGATCATCAAGGTAATGACGAAGATCCACCAGTCCGCCATCATGTGCGCGCCCACCACCAGCCAGTACGCGGCCGTGACGGCTCTGCGCCGCTGCGACGCGGATATCGAGGCCATGCGCAGCGAGTATGACATGCGTCGCCGCTTCCTCGTGAGCAGCCTGAACCGCATGGGCCTGGACTGCTTCGAGCCGGAGGGGGCGTTTTATGCCTTTCCCTCCATTCGGAAAACGGGCCTTTCCAGCGAGGATTTCTGCGAAAAGCTGCTGTTCGGCAAAAAGGTAGCCGTGGTGCCGGGCAACGCCTTCGGCGATTCCGGCGAAGGGCATGTGCGCATCAGCTATTCGTATTCCATCGGCCATTTGTCCGAGGCGCTGCACCGCATCGAGCTGTTTTTGCAGGAGCTGGGCGTGTAAGCGATGGGGAAGGAAGTACATTGTTATTCCGTGCCGGACTATGCGTCCGCGGCGCTGGCCGCGGCCGTGGAGGACATTTTTGCCCAAAGCGCGGCCGCCCGGGCGCTGGGCCCGCGCAGCCGCGTGCTTGTGAAGCCGAACCTGGTGGCGAAACACGCGCCCGAAAAGGCCGTCACCACCCACCCCGCCGTGCTGGACGCCGTGTGTGCGGCGCTGCGGCGGCGTGGCGTTGAAAGTATCACCGTGGCGGATTCCCCCGGCGGGCTGTACAACCCCGCTGTGATGAAGAGCATCTATAAGGCCAGCGGCCTGCTGGCGGTGTGCGAGCGCCACGGCGCGCTGGCCTACACGGCGTGCGAGGCAGCGCCGCGTAAAACGGACGGCGTGCGGGTGAAGGAGTTCAGCCTGCTGCGCCCCGTTCTGGAGGCGGATTTCATCATCGACCTGCCCAAGTTCAAGACCCATGTGATGACGGGCATGTCCTGCGCGGTGAAAAATCTGTTCGGCACGGTGCCGGGCCTGCAGAAAGCCGAATTCCATATGCGCTTCCCGGAAAAGGAGCCGTTTGGAGAAATGCTGGTGGACCTGTGCGAGACCGTGCGGCCGCAGCTTATCATTGCCGACGGCGTGCTGGCCATGGAGGGCGACGGCCCCGCGGGCGGCACGCCCCGGGCGCTGGGGCTGGTGCTGGGCGGGGAGGACGCGTATGCGGTGGACCTTGCTGTGTGCCGCCTGATGGGGATGCCCGCGATGCGGGTGCCGTACCTTGCCGCCGCCCATGCCCGCGGCTTGTGCGAGGCGGCACTGGAGGAAGCGCTGCTGCGCGGCGACACGCAGGCGGCAGCGCCCGTAGCGGACTATAAACTGCCCGCGGGCTTTGCAGACATCAGCTTTGCCGACAAGGCGCCCCGGGCGCTGCGCTGGGCCGTTCCGGGCGTGGAAAAGTGGCTTGCCCCGCGCCCGAAGATCCACCGGAGCAAATGCATCGGCTGCGGCAAGTGCGCCGAGATATGCCCAGGGCACACCATCACAGTGGAAAACGGAAAGGCGCATATCGTGCCGAGGGCCTGCATCCGCTGTTTTTGCTGCCACGAGATGTGCCCCGCAAAGGCCATCGATGTGAAGCGGGCTGGGATATTCAATCTGTAGACGGAAAGAGGCAGAAATGAAAAAAGGAATTTCAACAGCTGTTTTGCTTTCGGCGCTCCTGCTGCTCACGCTGGCGGCCGTATCTCTGCTGCAGTGCTTTTTGGGCGGCATGCTGTTCGACTGGAGTTACAGAGAGCCGCTGCTTTTCCTCGCCTGCTTTTTTGCGGGGATGGTGCTGTTGGGGATTTTCAGGATCATTGAACTGCTGGAACAGCGGTAAAGGGAGGTCGTTTTCATGCGCAGCGTCACCGTGCTTGCACCCGCAAAGCTGAATCTCACGCTGGACGTGACGGGGACCCGGCCGGACGGATATCACACGCTGGATATGATCATGCAGGCTGTCAGCCTGCGGGAGCGCGTCACTTTGCGCAGAAGCAGGGGACTTTCGCTTTCGCTGCCCGGCTCCCGCGTGCCGGCCAACGAGCACAACACCGCCTATAAAGCGGCGCTGGCGTTTTTCCACGGCACGGGCCTCCTGGCGGGCGCGGCCATCACGGTGGAAAAGCATGTGCCCGTGCGCGCGGGCATGGCGGGCGGCAGCGCCGACGCCGCCGCCGTTCTGGTGGGGCTGAACGAGCTGTACGGCGCGCGCCTTTCCGCGGCAGAGCTGTGCGCGCTGGGCGCGCAGGTGGGCGCGGACGTGCCGTTTTCCATTGTGGGCGGCACGGCCCGGGTTACCGGTGTGGGCGATATCCTGGAGCCGCTGAAGCCCTGCCCGCCCTGCTTTTTTACGGTATGTATGCCCGCGGGCGGCATTTCCACGCCGCAGGCATATGCAAGGTACGACCGCATTGGTACCGACGTGCGTCCGGACAGCGCGGCTGCGGCGGCCGCCATCGCACGGGGCGATTTGGCGGGCCTGTGCGCGCAGATGAAGAACGCGCTGGAATATTCCAGCGCCAGCGCCGCGACAAAGCCCATCTGCGAAACGCTGCGCGCCCACGGCGCGTCGGCAGCGCTGATGACGGGCAGCGGGGCGGCGGTGTTCGGCGTGTTTGCAGACGAGGCCCCGGCCCAGGCCGCGAAAGCGGCGCTGCTGCGGGTTTACCCACAGTGCTGGGTGCTGCGGCCGGAGGCGAAAGGTGCGCGCGTCGTGGGGCGCGGATGAGGATTAAGCGCTGTGGGACCGAAAAACAGGAGGCGCTGTGCCATGGAAACAGAACGCAAGCTGGATGTATTGGCCGATATTGCGCGGGCGCTGAACCAAAGCGGCGTCACCTGGGCCGTGGGCGGTTCCCTGCTGCTGTATTTTAAGGGGAAAACGGGCGTGTTCCGCGACATTGACCTGATGGTCTGTGAAACGGATGTGGAAAAGCTGAAGCAGGCGATGCTGCTGCTGGGCGCGCCGGCCCCGTCCGACCCGAACGCACAGTATAGGACGCGCTGCTTCCTGGAATTCACCATCCGCGGTGTGGATGTGGACGTGATGGCGGGGTTCGTCATCTTGGAAAACGGACGGGAGCACGACTGCGCGCTGAAGCCGGAGCAGGTGGCGGAGCATATCCTTGTACGCGGCGAAGATATCCCGCTGCAATCTCTGGAGGACTGGCGCAGATATTACGCATGGATGGGCCGGACATCCAAGGTGGCGATGATAGACGGAAAAAACAATGCGGTGAGAGCGGAGCAGCGGCCCCGTCCGGCAGTGCGCCGGACGGGGCCGCTTTGCGGCAGACGCCGGACCGCGCCCAAAGGGGTTGCAAATCCGGGCCGGGCATCGTACAATAGAGTGGCGCGGGGCGCTGTGCTGCCGCGCAAATTGAAACGGCAAAGGAGGAAGCGTCTTTGGAACCCGTTGGACGAAGTATGGGATTGCCCGGCAGACAACCGGATCAGACACCACCGGCGGCCGCAGGGCGCTTCGGGCCTGTTTTCTGACGCTCTTTTTCGGGGCGCAGAGCGGGCTGTGCGCGCTGCACGCCCGCATTTGCGTGTTTTGGTTTTGTTTGCCGCGGCGGCGGGCCTCTGATGCCTGCTTCCGCGGCTTTTTGTCCGGGCAGGCACCCCGTGTTCGTCCTCCGACACACAGGAAGAAGGAGGAAACACAAATGGATCGGCAGTATGATTTTGCAGCGCTGGAGGCGCTGCTGAAAAAACGTTCCTTTAAGGCTCTGCGCGAGGCCCTGCTGGAGCTGAACGAAGTGGATATTGCAGAATTTCTGGGACTGCTGAACGGTGAGGAGGCCGTGCTGGCTTTCCGCACGCTGCCCAAGGGCGTGGCGGCCGACGTGTTCGCAGAGCTGGAGCCGGAGATGCAGCAGCTCATCGTCGCTGCGGCGACGGATGCGGAATTGGCCGTCATCGTGGAGGACCTGTACGTGGACGACGCGGTGGATATGCTGGAGGACATGCCCGCCAATGTGGTCAAGCGCATCCTGAAGAACGCCACACCGGAGATGCGCGGCCTGATCAACCAGTTCCTCAAGTATCCCGAGCATTCCGCCGGCAGCATTATGACGGCGGAATTTACAGATCTGCGCCCCACGATGACGGTGGAGCAGGCCATTGAGCACATCCGCCGCACCGGAGAGGACCGGGAGACCGTCTACACCTGCTATGTGGTTGGCCCCCGCCGCAGGCTGCTGGGCGTGGTGACGGTGCGCAGCCTGCTGCTGGCGCGGGACAGCCAGCTCGTCAGCGATGTGATGGAGGACGGCGTCATCTCCGTCGCCACCGGGACGGACCAGGAGGAGGCCGTGCGGCTGCTGCAGCGGTACGGCTTCCTGTCGCTGCCCGTGGTAGACGCGGAAGGACGTTTGGTGGGCATCGTTACCGTGGATGACGCGGTGGACGTTATGGAGCAGGAGGCCACCGAGGACTTCGAGAAGATGGCCGCCATGGCCCCATCGGAGAAGCCGTATCTGAAAACGGGCGTGTTTTCCCTGGCAAGGCACCGCATCGTATGGCTGCTGGTGCTGATGATCTCCGGCATGATCACAGGCGGTATCCTGGGTCGGTATGAGGCGGCCATTGCCGCGATGCCGCTGCTCGTCACGTTTATTCCCATGCTTACGGATACCGGCGGCAACGCGGGCAGCCAGAGCAGCACGCTGGTCATCCGCGGCCTTGCGGTGAACGAGATTACCCTGCGGGATTTTCCCCGGGTGCTGTGGAAGGAGCTGCGTGTCAGCCTGCTGGTGGGCGTGGTGCTCAGCGCGGTGAATTTTGTTCGGCTGATCCTCACCTATCCCGGCAGCGAGATGGTGGCCCTCACTGTGGCGCTGACGATGCTGTGCACCGTGATCGTGGCAAAAACCATCGGCGGCGTGCTGCCGCTCATTGCAAAGGCCTGCCGGATGGACCCGGCCATCATGGCCTCGCCGCTCATCACCACCATTGTGGACGCGGTGTCGCTTGTGATCTATTTTGCCGTGGCGCACCGGCTGCTGCCGCTGTGACGCGCCGGAAAAGCCGCCGTAAAAATGTGAAATCTTTGTTTTGCGGGAATGCTGGGAATAATTGGCGTAAGGTCTGTCCACACTTCGGCCATAGGGAGTGTGAATACCGATGAGATTACTTAAAAAATGCAAGACACTGCGCGCGGCGCTGGGCGGACGCCTTGCCCGCATGGGGCGCCGGGGCCGGTGGGAGCTTTCCGTCCTGCTGGGGCTGGCGCTGGCGCTGAGCCTGAGCAGCTTTACCCGGTTTTCTGCCGCATGTGCGGGTGTACGGGAGGATACGCTGCGCTTGCATATATTGGCCAACTCCGATTCAGAGGCGGACCAGGAACTGAAGCTGGCGGTGCGGGATGCGATCCTTCAGGCGGAGGGCGGCATGTTCGCTGCCGAACGGACAAAGGAAGGGGCGCTGCGCGCCGCCGGGGCGGATCTGGAGGCCATCCGCGCTGTGGCCCAGCGCACGGTGCGTGCCCGCGGATACAGCTACCCTGTAGCGGTTCGGCTGGAGAATATGTATTTTTCCACTCGGGAATATGACGGCTTCACGCTGCCCGCCGGGCGCTACGACGCCGTGCGGGTGGAGATCGGCGCGCATGCCGGGAAAAACTGGTTCTGCGTGCTGTTTCCGCCCATGTGCGTTCCCGCGGCAACATCCGACGGCGGGCAGGACATGTCGGCTTATTCCGGTGCGGAGCAGCAGGCTGTATGCAGTTCTTATAAGGTCGGCTTTGCGGCTGTGGAATGGCTGGAGGGGCTGAAGGAAAGCCTGTCCGGCCAGGGGGTGCGGACGCTGGCCGAGGCGGACGGGCAGGCGGAACAGGACGACGAAGCACAAGAGGAGCCGGACGGGGCGGAACAGGACGCGCGGCGGGCGGACAAAAAAGAGACCGCCTCCCGCGCCGGGACGGAGCATTCCGGCGGGCGGACGGTCACAACGGCAGATCGCACACAGGCGCAAGCTGCACGTACAGCGGACTGAAGCGGTCGGCCATATAGTCGGGCACGCTGGGGGCGGCGCCGGGCGGGCACAGCGGCAGGCACAGGGAAAAGCACGCGCCGCGCTCCGGCGCGCTGCCTGCCAGCAGGCGGCCGCCGTAGGCGCGGGCATAGCGCCGTGCAACCTCAAGCCCAAGGCCCAGGCCGCGGTCCCCGGCGGAGGGCGCGCATCCCGGGCCGTTGTCGGCCACAGTGAGAAGCAGCGTTTCCCCGCGCCGCGCCGCACGCACGGATATTGCGGGCCGCTCGCCGCCATACTGCACCGCGTTGGCCAGCAAATTGCCCAGTGCGGCGGCAAACAGCCGCGCATCTCCCATGGCCCACAGAGGCGCCCGGGGCCATTCGGGCACGAACACCGCGCTGCGGCACACACCCGCCGCGCCGCTGACGTAGGCCGCGGCCAGCGCTGTAACGCACACCGGCCGCGGGTGGGGCGGTGCGGTGCAGAG
>NZ_JAFOIN010000108.1:0-22404 GCF_017421385.1 Ruthenibacterium sp.
CGCGCGCGGCCGGGCCTGCTCCGCCTCCGGCGGCGCGCCGTCCCCGCGCTTTTGCAGCAGCGCCATGAAATGGCCCTCACCGCCGTGGCAGGGGTAAATGCGCCGGGTATGCTCTGCCGCGAAGGGGTGCGCGCCGCATCGGGCCGCCTCCCCGGGCGCGCCCGCGTTCGTCGGCGCGGGCAGCACCGTGAACTCCGGATGCCGCGCCAGAAAAGCGCCCACCTGGGCCTCGTCTTCCTCGGGCGCGAAGGTACAGGTGGAATAACACAGCAGGCCGCCGGGCCGCAGCGCTGCGGCCCCGTCGTCCAGAATGGACGCGCCCAGCGCCGCGCATTGGGCCACCAGCGCCGCCGAATGCTGGCGCAGAGCCTCCGGCTCCTTGCGGAACATCCCCTCGCCGGAACAGGGCGCGTCCACCAGAATCTTATCAAAAAATGCCGGAAATGCCGCCGCCACACGCGCGGTGCTCTCATTCAGCACAAGGGCGTTTGTTACACCCATACGCTCCAGATTGCTTTTCAGCACGCCGGCCCGCGCCGCCACATATTCATTGGCCACCAGCAGGCCCTCCCCGCGCAGAGCGGCGGCCAGCTGGCTTGTTTTGCCGCCGGGCGCCGCGCACAGGTCCAGCACACGTTCGCCCGGGCGCACGCCCAGCAAACCCGCCGGCACGCTGGCCGACGGCTCCTGCACATAGAACACGCCCGCGTGGTGGTACGCATGGCGGCCCGGGCGCAGCTGCGGGTCCGTCAGCAGAAATGCCGCGTCACAAAAAGGCGACGGCTCCAAACCGAAATCCACCGCCGCGGCGAACTCCTGCGGCGCACAGCGCAGGCCGTTTACCGTAACGCCGCGGCGCACGGCGCACGGCGCGGTGTACAGCACGTCGTACCGTGTGCCCAGCAGCGCGCGCTCCCGCGCTTCAAAATATTCTCCCGGCACAGGCATCCTCCCTCTCGCCGTAAATCAAAAAAAGACCGTATCGGTCCGCGAATATCATGGATGCTCCCTGTGAATAATAGTATCAGCAAGGGAGGTGAGATCAGATGGAAAACAAAACGCAGAACGCCCGCAACGCGAGCAACAAGTCTTCCAACAGCACAAACAAGGCCAGCAATGCTTCCAACAAGGCCAGCAACAAGACCAGTTCTTCCCGGGACTGCAACGCCAAGAGCAGCAACGCCCAGGACCGCAGCTCTGACAAAACCAGCAACGCGAAGAACAGCTCGAACAGCACGAACCGCAAGGGCAACACCCAGTGTAAATAATCCCGGCGGCCCAATGCAAAGGCTGCGGCGCGTTTTCCAAACCCGTTTTATGCGTTTGGGAAATACGCCGCAGCCCCTTTTTGTTTTCATTCCGCCTGCAGCGCGAAACCGGGCGCCAGCGCATTCCAGATCACATCGAACAGTTCTTCGATGCGCGCGCCCCGGTTCTGCAGATACAGCCAGCCAAACAGGGATTCCAGCGCCGTGGACGCCCGGTACTCCTGTGGGGTGGCATGCTTCGCCACAGTGGCCTTTGTGGAATTTTTGCCGCGGCGCACCACGGCCCGTTCGGCCTCGTCCAACAGCGGCGCAATGACCTCCAGCGCCGCATACTGCCCTTTGGCGGACACAAATTTCACCGCCGCCGCATGCAGGCGGTTCGGCACAAGGCGCGTGCGTTCCACAAGGCGCGCGCGCACCAGCACCTCAAACACGCCGTCCCCCACGAACGCCAGCGCTATGGGCGACTGCTCATGGATGTCTATCTCCGGCTTTGCTTCAAATAACACTGCGGCCGTCTCCCCCTGCCTGTTTTCCATTCCGCCGCGGAGCGCCGCTCAGGCGGCCCGTTTTTCCGCTCGGCCACGGTCAAAATACATAATCGAACTCAAATTCCCCGATGCGGATGGTGTCGTTTTCCTGCACGCCCATCTCCACAAGCCTGTCGATGACACCGGAATCCATGAGCTGGCGCTGGAAATACTGCAGGCTCTCGTAGTCGGATACATCCGAGCCTTCCAGAATATTTTCCAGCCAGGGCGCGTCGATGTCCCACGCGCCGTCGTCGGCGCGGGCGATTTCGAACGCACGGGGGTCTTTCAATGCAGGGTCGGGCCGGACGTACTCCGGCTCGTACACGGTGACGGGCGGCAGCTGCTGCAGCCGCTCATATACAACGCCCGGCAGCTTGTCCAGCCCCTGCCGCGTGGCCGCGGAGACGGGCAGGAACACCAGCCCCTTTTCCTCGATGAACGCACGGAACTCCGCGATCTGCTCCGGCGACGCGATGTCGCATTTGTTGCCCAGCACGATTTGAGGCCGCGCGGACAGCTCCTGCGAAAAGTTGGCAAGCTCGGTATTGATCTTTTCAAAATCGTCCTTTGGGTCGCGCCCTTCGCTGCCGGAGACGTCCACCACATGCAAAAGCAGGCGGCAGCGGTCCACATGGCGCAAAAAGTCGTGCCCCAGGCCAACGCCGTCAGCCGCGCCTTCGATGAGGCCCGGGATGTCGGCAGCCACAAAGCTGGCTTCCGGCCCTACGCGCACCACACCCAGCACAGGCGAAAGAGTGGTGAAATGGTAGTTGGCGATTTTGGGCTTGGCCGCGCTGATGACAGAAATGATGGTGCTCTTGCCCACGTTCGGAAAGCCCACCAGGCCCACGTCCGCAATCAGCTTCAGCTCCAGACGCACCTCCAGCTCCTCGCCCTTTCCGCCGGGCTTCGCAAATTTCGGGATCTGGCGCGTGGGCGTGGCAAAATGCACGTTGCCCCAGCCGCCGCGCCCGCCGCGGGCCACCACCACGGGCTCGTCGCCTGAAATATCCGCGATGACAAGGCCGCTCTGCGCGTCGCGCACCAGCGTGCCGCGAGGCACGCGGATGATAAGGTCCGGCGCATTTTTGCCGCTGCACCGGGCGGCTCTTCCGTCCTCGCCGTTCTGGGCGGCATATTTGCGCTTGTAACGGAAATCCATCAGCGTGGACAGATTGGAATCGGCCACGAACACCACGTTGCCGCCGCGTCCGCCGTCGCCGCCGTCCGGCCCGCCCGCGGCCACATACTTTTCCCGGTGAAACGACACCGAGCCGTTGCCGCCGTTGCCCGCTTTGATGTTTATTTTTGCGGTATCAATGAACATAAAAAACCTCCGGCATCTGATTGCCGCTGAGCGGGGCGGAAAAGCCAAAGCCCGCTCCCGGGCGTACCTTTAGCGTTTCACCATTCCCGTTGATTATCAAAAAAGGCCGGGCCAACACGGGCCCGGCCGACTGCCTTCTGCAAGGCTTATTGCTTGATGCTGACCTTCTTGCGGTCGCGGCCGACGCGCTCGAAGCAGACCTTGCCGTCGGCAAGGGCGAACAGCGTGTCGTCGCTGCCGCGGCCCACGTTCTCGCCCGGATGGATGTGGGTGCCGCGCTGACGCACCAGAATGTTGCCGGCCAACACGAACTGGCCGTCGGCGCGCTTTACGCCGAGGCGCTTGGACTCGGAATCGCGGCCGTTTTTGGTAGAACCTACGCCTTTTTTATGTGCCATTTCAAATGCCCTCCCCTGTTAACCGACGATCTCGGTGATTTCGATTTTTGTATACGGCTGACGGTGGCCCATCTTGCGCATGCTGCCCTTCTTGGGGCGGTATGTCAGGATGTTCAGCTTCTTGCCCTTGCCGTTTTTTACGACCTTGCCTGTGACCTTGGCGCCCGCAACCGTGGGGTTGCCAAACTTCACATTGCCCTCTTCGCCCACCGCAAGCACGGTGTCAAAAGAGAATTCGCTCTCGGCTTCGGCATTCAGCTTTTCCACAAAAATGACGTCGCCCTTTTCCACGCGGTACTGTTTCCCGCCGGTCACGATCACTGCGTACATAATTTACCCTCATTTGTATAAGTCTCGCTGGACTAGTAGGCGGGCGCAGACGCGCCGCTTCAAATGCCCAAACCATGCGGCTTTAATACTATACCACAAATATTTGCCCCATGCAAGTGTTTTTTTCGCGGTGCGGCGCGGTTTTCCGCCCCATGTGCCGCGCGCTCACAGCCCGCTTTGCAGGCGGGCCGCCTTGACGGTGTTTTTCATCAGCATGGCCCGCGTCATCAGGCCCACGCCGCCGGGCACCGGAGTGATGTAAGCGGCTTTTTCCGCCACGGGCGCAAAGTCCACATCGCCGCACAGCTTGCCCTCAGCGTTCCGGTTGATGCCGACGTCGATCACAACGGCGCCCTCCTTCACCATATCGGCGGTGACGAAGCCCGCCTTGCCGATGGCCGCCACGATGATATCCGCCGCGGCGCATTTGGCCTTCAGACCCCTGGTTTTGGAATGGCACAGCGTGACGGTGGCGTTGTTGGCCGTGAGCAGCAGCGCCGCGGGTTTGCCCACGATGTTGCTGCGGCCGATGACCACAGCGTCCTTGCCTGCGATGGGAACGCCGGTGCTTTTCAGCATTTCAATGCAGCCGGCGGGCGTGCAGGGCAGAAAGCACTCCTCACCAATGACCATGCGGCCCACGTTCACTGGGGTGAAGCCGTCCACGTCCTTGTCCGGCGAGATGGCGTCGATGACGCGCTTTTCGCGGATATGCCCGGGCAGCGGCAGCTGCACCAGCACGCCGTGGACCGTCTTGTCCGCGTTCAGCGCCGCGATTTTTTCCAGAAGCGCGGCCTCGGTGGTTTCTTCCGGCAGCGCGATGACGTCGGACAGCAGGCCGCATTCGGCGCAGTCCTTCGCCTTGCCCGCCACATATGTCCTGCTGGCCGGGTTCTCCCCCACGATAACGACGGCCAGCCGGGCGTGAACGCCCTTTTCCCGCAGCTCCGCCGCCTCTGCCGCGGCCTCCGCCTTGAGTTTTGCCGCCAGTGTTTTTCCGCTGATCAGTTCCGCCATTTTTATCCTCCTGTTCCCCTCATACCGTTTCCGTTTTACCGCTGTTATTCCTTCGGCTCCGCATCGGAGCCGTCTTTTTCCGCTGCATCCGCGGCGGCCTCCTGCACAGGAGCCGCCTGCTCTTCTTCGGGCGCGGCCTGGGTGTCCGCCTCCGCTTCCCGCTGCTCCGGGACGCCGGACGCCCCGCTGCTTTCTTCTGTTTCAGGCGCTTTCTCTTCCGCCTGCGCGGTTTCTTCCGCCGCGCGGGCTGCGCGGCGGCGCTCGATCTCGGCTTTCATCTCCGCGTCCGTGGGAGGCGTCTCGCCGGACAGCCAGGAGAACTCATAGGGGACCTGCCTGCCGTCTTCCTTTACAAGCGCCGTATAAGTGACGGTGAGCGGTTTGTCTTTGTACTTTTTGCGCAGCGCCAGCCAAATGCACAGGGCCGCGATGACGGACACCGCCGCGATGACCTGGCTGATGCGGAAGCTGCCGACCATCAGGCTGTCGGTGCGCAGGCCCTCCACAAAGAAGCGCTCCGCGCCGTACCACATCACATACATCAAGATCAGCTCGCCGTGGAATTTGCGGCGCTTCATATATGCCCACAGCAGGAAAAAGCCCAGCAGGCACCAGATGGATTCATACAAAAACGTAGGGTGCACCGGCAGGGACGGGTCCACCGCAACGCCCTGCGCGGCCAGCGTTTCCTGCACGCTTGAGAGGTAATTGCAGGTGCCTTCGCTGTACATGCCCCAGGGCAGCGTGGTGTTGGTGCCGAACGCCTCTTGGTTGACAAAGTTTCCCCAGCGGCCGATGCCCTGCCCCAGCAGAAAACCCATGCCCGCCAAATCGAACATCGGCAGAATGGGAACCTTGCGCCACCTGCAGGCAAAATAACCGCTGAGGAATGCCGCGATGACCGCACCGTAAATGGCAACGCCGCCCAGGCGGATGTCCAGCATCTCGGCAAAGCTGGCGTATTCAAACGGGGCAGTGGCCACATAAAACGCGCGTCCGCCGATGACGGCGCACACGGTGCCGATGAGGATCACATCCACCATGCGGTCGGAATCAATGCCGAAACGTCGCGCATGGCTGAATGCGAACACGATGGCCAGCGCCAGGCCCGTGGCGATGAGGATGCCGTACCAGTAGATCGGCATGCCGAACACGGTGAACGCCACGCGGTCCAGCGTAAATTCCAGCCCCAGGCCGGGGAACTGCACATGATAAGTCATAAAAAGGGTCGCTCCTTCCTGATATGCGGGGCGGCCTGTGCCGCGCCCGCAGCCCGCGCCGTATTACTGCGCCGGGCGGATGATGACGGTAGCGCTGCGTTCTGTGCACAGCATGGCGCGCAGCGCGCCGTTCACGTCCGAAAGCGTAACGGAGGCCAGCGTCTCGATCTCGTCGGCGGGCGTTCGGCCCCGGAAAAACGACGATGCCAGCGCGCCGGCCACGTCCTCAATATTCTCCAGGTCCTGCACCAGCTCGCCATAAAGCTGGTTTTTGCACAGCGTGAACAGTTCCTCGTCCACGCCCTCGCGCTTCAAACGGGCGATCTCGTCCAGCAGCAGGCCGCGCACCGTCTCCGGCTCCGGCGTCTCGCCGCCGAACAGGAACGAAAGCGCCCCCGGCAGGCTGAGTATCTCGCCCGAGAAGCCCGGGCTCACCAGCCCCTCGTCGTAAAGCCTGCGGTACAGCGGCGTCATGCTGCCGCAGATAAGCTCCGTGAGCATGTCGCAGATGATCTCCGTCTTGAGCGCGTCGCCCGCGGGCGGCGTTTCTTTAAAGCCAACGCCCAGCAGGGGCTTTGCCACGGCCATGGAAAACTCGCGGTACGGCTCGGCCACGTCCGGCCCCTCGGCGGAGGCGATGCGCTCCACCGTGCCCGCCTTTACGGGGATGTCCGCGCGGGCGCAGGCCGCCAGCACCTCGTCCATCGTCACATTGCCCGCCACGGCCAGCACCATGTTCTGCGGGCGGTAAAAGGCGTCCGTGCAGGCATACAAAATTTCAGGCGTGATCTGCGCGATGCTCTCCACACTGCCCGCGATGTCGTCCCGCACCGGGTGCGCGGTGTACAGGCACTCGTACATGGCGAACATCAGCCGCCAGTCCGGCGCGTCGTCATACTGCTTGATCTCCTGCCCGATGATGCCCTGTTCCTTTTCCACGGTTGCCGCCGTAAAATACGGCCGGGAGACAAAGCCCAGCAGAATATCCAAATTTTCGGCCACGTTGCCGGAAGCCGTAAAAATGTAGCAGGTCTTGTCGAAGCTGGTGTAGGCGTTGGCGCTGGCGCCCGTGCGGGCATACAGTGTGAACGCGTCGCCCTCCTCGTTCTCAAACATTTTGTGCTCCAGAAAATGGGCGATGCCCGCGGGCAGGTCCACCCGTTTGCCGTCCAGGGCAAAAGCACGGTCGATGCTGCCGAACTTCGTGCCGTATACCGCGTGTACGCCCGTAAAGCCCGGCATCGTATGCACGCGCACCGTCAGGCCGTTTTCCAGCACCGTGCTTTCAAACGCCGCGGCTCTGCGCACCGCCTGCAAAGAGGGATCATGCATCTGCGCCCGCCTCCTTCGTCAAAGTGTAGCATACCGAAAGCCTGAAGCGCGACAGCACGCGGCGCACGTCGTCCGCCGTCACGGCGTCCACCTCGGCGGCCACCTGCTCCGGCGCCTTGTCCGCGCCGCGCATGCGCTCGGCAAAATACCAGCCCTCCAGGCCCTGGAGCGTATCGCCCACGGCGGCGAGCTGGTTTTTCAGCGCGCGCTTCGTGTCGGCCAGCTCCCCGTCCTCCACCGGCCCGGCGCACAGCGCGGCCAGCTCTTTCAGGATGGACTCCCGGGCCGCCGCGGCGTTGGCGTGCTCCACGCCGCTGTCCACACACAGCGCGCCGGTGAGCGAAGTGTAGGACGCCGCGCAGTAATAGCACAGGCTCTGCTTTTCGCGCACGTTCTGGAACAGGCGCGAGGTGGGCGTACCGCCCAGCAGCGCCACGGCCACCCGCAGCGCGGAAAGGTCCTGCGGCGCAAAGGGCTCGCCCGGTGTGAACAGCATGCACAGCTTGCCCTGCACGGTGGGCAGCGGTTCTTCAAAGCTGCGCGGCTCTTCGGCGGGCATGGCGATGGGCGCGGGCAGCTCCTCCGGGGCGCGGCGCAGGCCCGACAGCGCCGCGCGCAGGCGCTGCGCCACCGCGTCCACGTCCGCTCCCAGCACAAACACCTCAATCTGCGCCTGCTCCACCATGCGCGCGTAAGCCCTTGTCACCGCGTCGGCCGTCAGGCCGTCCACCTCGTCCAGATAACCGTTGCGCTCAATGCCGGCGGGGGAATCGCCGTAAAACCTGCGCCGCGCCTGCCGGATGCAATAGCTGCGCTTTTCGTTGATCTCGCCCTCCAGCAGCTCGCGGAGCTGCTCCTTTTCAATGGCGACGGCCTCGGCGTCCAGCACGCCGTCCACGCGGTACGGCTCGAACGCCGTGCCGAAGGCGATGTCCGCGTATTCGCGGCTGAGCGGCTCGCCCGCCAGCGCAAACGCGTCCCGGATGCCCGAGAGCGACACCGTCAGCACGCGGCTCTGGCCGCTCATGGTGCCGTCCACAGAAAGGGCCGCTCCGTACAGGCGGGCCAGCTTTTTGGAAAGCTCCGTCATATCCGGGCAGCCCTGATAGCCCCGCTCCAGCACCAGCGGCAGCAGGGCCTCGGCCGTGGCCCACTCCCGGGCGGCGGGCCAGATGAAGTTGATGGAAATGCGGCAGCGGTTAAATTTTTCCGCCGGAAGCACGTTGATGTGCGCGCCCGGCGCAAGGGTAATGCGTTCCATTTGATACGTCCTTTTTGTTCAAATATCCGCCGTTCCGGCGGTGGGGTGTTCCGCGCGGGCCCGCCCGCGCCTGTCTGTGTCATTCCGTCCGGCCCAGATACTCCTCCAGGCACACGCCCTGGGCCGTGATCTTCTGCGCGTCCTCCACGCCCACATAGCGGTAGTGCCACGGCTCGAAGGAGGTTCCCGTGATATCGGTTTTGTCTTTCATATAGCGGAGGATGAAGCCGTATTCCGGGGCGTGCTCCCTGAGCCACACGGCCCAGTCGCGCTCCTCCAGGCTCTCCACCAGGGCGGCGTTGATGTCCGCCGCGCCCACGATGTCCACGGCCAGGCCCGTCTCATGCTCCGAGGTGCCCGGCTCGTTGCGCCACTGCTTGGTGGCCGCAAAGGCCTCTTCCTCGGACATGCCCTGATTGATATAATCCTGTTTCATGCTGTTGAACAGCGTGGTCTGCTCCTGTGTGGAACGATAGGCCGAACGCGCCACCAGCTCGATGCCGTCTGCCTTTGCGGCCGCGAACATCTGCTCCAGCGGCTCCTTCACGCGGGCGTCCATAAACTGCTCGCCGTTGCGGCTGTTGCTGCCCACGCTGGCAAGCTCCGGTGCGTAGCCCTCGGGCAGCGGGTTCGTGGTGTTCGTCAGGATCAGGCTCCACAGCGCGGGGTCTGCGGGGGCGTTGGGGTCCGCCGCCGGCTCACCGGAGGATGCGGGCGGCGCGGAGGCCGAAACGCTCTGCGCCGCGCTGACGGACGAAGCCTGCCCGCCCCGCGCCCAGCCCGCCGCGGCTTTTATCAGGAAGAACAGCCCCACCAGGGCTGCCAGCGCCAACGCACCCAGCAGCGCCAGAAAGGCGTAATACCGGCGCATGGCACGCCTGCGCAGGATCTCTTTCTGCCGGCGCCGCTCCGCGGCCATGGCGCGCTCCTCAGGCGTCATGGGCCGGCGCCGGCGCGGCGGCTGTTGGTTCTGCATATTTTTTCTCCTTTTTCCGGTCACACTGATAAAACGAGTATCGGCGCAGAATATCTACGCCAGGCGGGCCGCGCGCATTTTATGCAGCATTCCCCGGCCGCGCCGAAAACAAAAGACAGGCCTTTCCCGGCCTGCGCCGCAAAAATGCCTGTCTTTCATTATACCCATTCCGCTGCCCGATGTCTACGGCAGCGGAGTGTTTTTCACGCTTTCCGCACTCTTTTTTCAGTTCAGGAACGCGTCGTGGATGGCGTTCACCGCACGGTCCGCGTCCGCCTTGGCGATCAGCACCGAGATCTTGATCTCGCTGGTGGAGATCATGCGGATGTTGATGTTTGCCTCAAACAGCGCCTCGAACATGCGGGACGCCACGCCGGAATGGCTCTGCATGCCCGCGCCCACAATGCTCACCTTCGCCACGTCCTTGTCCACAACAATGTCCCTGCAGCCGAAGCGCTGGCGGTTTTCCTCCAGCAGCGCAAGCGCTGTTTCGGCGTCGCCCAGGGGCACGGTGAAAATAACGTCCTTGTGGCCCTCCTTGCCGGAGGACTGCAGAATAATATCCACGTTGATCTTCTTCTGCGCCATCAGGCTGAACACCTTGAACGAAGCGCCCGGAACGTCGGGCACCTCCAAAATCGAAATGACGGCGACGTCCTTGTCCTTTGCGACGCCCTTGATCAGCATACCTTCCACGTCTGTGACCTCCTTCACGATTGTACCGGGCAGATCGGTGAGCGACGAGCGCACCTCCAGATTGACCGAATATTTCTTTGCAAGCTCCACGCTGCGGTTGTTGAGCACCTGTGCGCCCAGGCTGGCAAGCTCCAGCATCTCGTCGAAGGTGATCTCATCCAGCTTGCGCGCGCGCGGCACCAGGCGCGGGTCCGCGGTGTAAACGCCGTCCACGTCCGTGTAGATCTGGCACAGGTCCGCGTGCAGCGCGGCCGCAATGGCCACGGCGCTGGTGTCGGAGCCGCCGCGCCCCAGGGTGGTGATGTCGTCGTAGCGGTTCAGGCCCTGGAAGCCCGCGACCACCACGACGCGGTTTTTGGAAAGCTCGCTCTCGATGCGCTCGGTGTCCAGGTTTTTGATGCGCGCGCGCGTGTAGGCGCGGTCCGTATGGAAGCCCGCCTGCCAGCCCGTCAGGCTGATGGCCGGGCAGCCTGTCTCGCCCAGCGCCATGGCCAGCAGCGAAATGCTGATCTGCTCGCCCGTGGCCAGCAGCATATCCATCTCGCGCTGGGACGGGTCGTGGGTGATCTCGCCCGCTTTGGCGATGAGGTCGTCGGTGGTATCGCCCTGGGCGGATACCACCACCACCACGTCGTTGCCGGCGGCGTGCGTGTTCGCCACGATGCGCGCCACATTAAAAATGCGGTCGCGGTCCGCGACGGAGCTGCCGCCGAATTTTTGTACGATGAGTGCCATATCTGTTCTCCCCTATCCCTCTATCAAAAGCAGGGGCGCGGCATACGCGCTCCTGCTTTTTTCATTTTGCCGGCGCGGCCGTTCAGACGACCTTTGCCCCCTCGTTGTCCGCCACGAAGCGGTGCAGTGTAAAATGCGCCAGCTCCTCGTCGCTCTCCAGCGCCGCCTGCGCGCGCTCAAAAAACACGTTCGCCTCGGCCGTGCGCACAACGGAAAGGATGGTCGGCCCCGCGCCGCTGATGAACGTGGCCAGCGCGCCCAGGCCGTCCGCCAGCGCGAACACAGCCTCGCCGCCCTCGATGAGCGGCAGGCGGTACTGCTGGTGCAGGCTGTCCTTGGCGGCCACGGGCAAAAAGTCGTACCGCTCCTCGCAGAAGGCCGTTGCCAGCAGCGCCGCGCGGGAAAGATTGTACACGGCGTCTGCGTGGGACACCATTTTGGGCAGCGCTGCCCGCGCCTTTTCCGTCAGCAGCTTGAAATCCGGGATAAACGCCGCGAAGGTGATCCCGGGCGCGATGGTCTTTTTCAGCGAGTAGACATGCCCCTCGTCATAGGCCGAAACCACGAAGCCGCCCAGCAGCGCCGGGGCCACATTGTCCGGGTGCCCCTCCAGCTTGGTGGCGAACGTCAGGATGTCCTTTTCCTCCAGCGGGCCGCCCAGCAGGGCGTTGGCACCCAGAATGCCCGCTGCGATGCACGCGCTGCTGGAGCCCAGGCCCCGCGCCATGGGGATGGGGTTCGTCTGCACGATGCGCAGGCCGTGGAACGGCCTGCCGCACAGCGCGTATACCTCCTTGGCCGTGCGGTAGATCAGGTTGCCCGGCGTGCTGGGCACGAACGTGCCGTCGGACGACGTGATGTCCACGCCGTCAAATTCCTCAAACGCCGCCGTATTGTACAGCGAGAGGGCAAGCCCGCAGGAATCGAAGCCCGAGCCGATATTCGCGCTCGTGGCCGGAACGCTGACTTTTACCATACCGCGCCCCCTATTCCGCCATCCACTTGAGCGTGTTGCCCACGCGCACGCCGGCGGCCCGCGCCTTGGCGCACAGCTCCGCAAGACGCCCGCTTGTCACGCCGCGCAGCGTAAACACGGCCTCGCCGTCCGAGGTATCCAGCATTTCGATCTGCTGGCCGAACAGGTCCTTTGCCACCGCCTCGGTCGCGTTTTCCAGCCGGACGTAATGGTCCGCCGGCGTGCTGTCGCCGTAAAGGCCCTCGATGGGCGCGGATTCCTGCCAGAACAGGCTGTCGTGTATCTTCACGCCGTTTTTCAGCGCGTCGATAACGTCCGCCACCACGGCGCTGGCCGTGGGCAGCTTACCCGCGCCCTTGCCGTAGAACACCACGTCGCCCAGCATGTCGCCCTTCACCAGCACGGCGTTGAACACGTCCTCCACGCCCGCAAGCTGGTTTTCCCGCGGGATGAGCATCGGCTCCACGGCCAGCGCCACGCTGCCGTCGTCCCCGCGCCGCGCCCATGCGATGAGCCGCACCGCCGCGCCCTGCCGCGCCGCCAGCGCGATGTCCTTCACAGACACGTCCCGGATGCCCCGGGTGGGCACGTTCTGCGGGAAAAAATGCCGCCCGAAGGCGAGGCTGGCCAGAATGGAGATCTTTCGCTGGGCGTCGATGCCGTCCACGTCCGCGGAAGGGTCGATGGTCTCGGCGTAGCCCAGGCTCTGGGCGAGCTTCAGCGCCGCGCCGAAATCCATATTTTCCCGCGCCATTTTCGTGAGCATGAAGTTCGTGGTGCCGTTGACGATGCCCGCGATCTCGCTGATGACGTTGGCCGCCATACATTGGTGCATGGGCGTGATGATGGGCGTGCCGCCGCCCACGCTGGCCTCGAACAGAAAGCACACGCCCCTGCGGCGTGCAATGGCCAGCAGCTCTGCGCCGTGGGTGGCCACCAGCTCCTTGTTGGAGGTGACCACATGGCGGCCGCTCTCCAGCGCGGATTTCACATAAAAGTACGCGGGCTTCAGGCCGCCGATGGTCTCCACCACGGCGGTGACCTCCGGGTCGCTGAGGATCACGTCGATGTTGTTGACGAACAGCGCCGCGTCCGGGTGGGACGAAAAGTCCCGGATGTCGCAGATGTATTTTACCGTGACGGGCTGGCCCGCGCGCCGCTCGATGCTGGCGGCGTTGCGCCGCAGTACCTCCAGCACGCCGCTGCCCACCGTGCCGTAGCCCAGGATCGCTATGGTTGCCATTGTTCTCCCCCTGTACCGGGAGGGCGCGCGCCCTCCGCGTTTTGTTTCCGGGCTTTTCCGAAAGCCCTGCTTTTTTACACGCCCCGGCGGATGTCCACCACGGTGCGCTGTTTTTTCAGCTGCGCCAGCATATCCTCCAGCGTGCCCTGCATACCGCCCGTGCGGATGGACACGGCCACCTGTGCCGCGCCGTTTTCCGGCGTGGCCTGGTTGATGGTGACGATGGACGCGCCCGCCGCCGAAATGCCCGCCAGCAGGCTTTGCAGCGCCCCCGTCTCGTCCAGAAGCGTGGCGTTCACCGTCAGCACTTCCTTGCTGTTTTCCGCGTCAAAAATACAGTCCTTATACTTGTAAAAGGCACTGCGGGAAAGTCCTGCCATCTTAGTAGCGGCCGAAACATTCTTCGCGCTGCCCGCCGCCAGAAGCTCCTTGGCCTTTAACACCTTCAAAAACACCTCCGGCAGAACGCTCACATCCACCAGCAGAAAACGTCGCTCCAAATTCTTCACCTCTATCCCTTCTCCATGTACGCAACAGATGCACATATGTTTTTTGATAAAGACACTATAACATGTTTGCCCACCGGGCACAAGCACCGCCGCGGGCCGCGCGCATGTTTTTTCGGGTTTGCACAAAATCGCCTGGCTGCACCGGCGAAAAATCGGCATTTTTTCGCACGCCGGACACGCGCAAAGTGTATTTCATGCAGGGACAATCAAGCTTTCCTCTGCCCAACCGCCGGACAGACACACAAAAACACCCGCACGGCAAAGCCATACGGGTGTTTATCTATCGTTTCTGTTTTTGCGTCAGGCGGCGGGATCGGTTGCATGGATGCCTGCGCACACGCCGCGCGTTACGCCAACTTTATAGTAGCCGGTGCCGCGGGGACACCCGTCGGTGGGAATATCGCCCGAGATGGTGCAGAATGCACCCTTTTCCACAGTTTCCGGCATGTCCCAGGTGACGATCTCGTCGTCGGCCTGTACGGTATCCATCACTTCAGCAAAGGCGGAAGCGCCCGGATGGCCCTTCTGGCTGCCTTTGTTTTTGTAGATATAATAATTGTTGTAATCATCCATCGGCTCGTTTTCGTCATAACCGTACCAGGTGGCCATCACATACTTGGGCGTCAGGCCCACGAACCACACGTCCTTGTTGTCGTTGGTGGTGCCTGTCTTACCGATGGAATCCATGATGTTTGCATCCGGGTGGATGCCGCGCGCCGTTCCGCCGGCATCGAACAAAACGCTGTGGAGCAGACGGTTCATGATATACGCGGTATCCTCGCCAATGGCCTGCGTGGTGACAATGTCCTTTTCCAGGATCTCGTTGCCCTGATAATCGCGCACCGAGGTGTAGCTGTGCAGACTCGTCATGCGGCCGCCGTCGCCGTACATCATATATGCGCCGGCCAGCTCATAGGGCGAAAGGCCGGTGGTGGTCGCGCCCAGCACCATCGGCGCCAGATCTACGTCCGAATTCTCGTCCAGGGTCGTGATGCCCAGCGTGTCCCGTGCAAACTCGAACATCGTGCGCGGCGTCACCATATCGCCCACGCGCACGGCCACCGTATTCAGAGACTGCTTGAGCGCCTCGTACACAGTCGTCATGCTATGGCTGTACCGTCCGGACCAGTTGCTGGGCCAGTCGGTGCGGGTGCCGCCCTTGCCGTCGGAAATGGGGAAATAATCGTCCATCAGCACGGAAGAATAGTTGATCAAATCCATATCAATGCCCAACGGGTAGGCCGCGACGCCCTTCATGGTGGAACCGACCTGACGCTCCATCTCGGTGCCGCGGTTGAAGCCGCGGTTCTCCGTCTTCTGGCCAAGGCCGCCCACGACGCCGCACAGCTCCCCCTTGTAATTGATGACGACGCCGGCCGCCTGCGTGGTGATGGTGCGCGGGGTATCGTCCGGGTTATTGGGGTCGTCGTAATTTTCAATGGGCATGGACTCCCAATACTTGCCCTCCAGCCACACGTTCTCCAGTGCGGTCTGCACCTCGGTGTCCACCGTCGCATAGATGCGCAGGCCGCCGTTGTACAGATAATCGCTGGCCGCCTTGCGGTCCCAATTTTCCCTGCCAAGCGGGTTTTCCGCCACCAGATCGTCGATGACCTCGCTGATGACCTGATCGGTGAACCAGGAGTAATCCGTCTGCACGGCGGCGTTTTCGTCCGTGGTCTTTTCCACCAGATTCAGCGGCGTGGCCCACGCCGCCTCCGCTTCAGCCTGCGTGATATAGCCCTGCTGCTGCATGAACAGGATGATGTCGTCGCGGCGCTTCAAATGCTCCTCCGGGTTGGTATAGGGGTTGAAGCGCGAAGGGTTCTTTGTGATGGCCGCAATGCTGGCCGCCTCGGCGATGGTGACGTCCGCCGCCGATTTACCGAAGTACTGGTTCGCGCCCGCCTCCACGCCCGCGGTATTGCCCGTCAGGCCGATGGTGTTCAGGTACGCTTCCAGAATCTCTTCCTTGCTGAAACGGTTGTCCAGCGCGATGGCGCGGAAGATCTCCTTGACCTTACGGGCGTAGCCCTCGATGCCGGAGGATTCATCCTCGCCGGTGATGTTTTTGATGAGCTGCTGTTCAATGGTGGACGCACCCAGCTGGCTGCCCGTCAGGTAGCTGCCCGTCAGCTTGCGGAACACCTCGTTGATGGCCGCCAGCACCGTGCGCTTAAAGCTGAAGCCCGGATGCGTGTAAAAATTCTCGTCCTCCACCGCGACGAACGCGTGCTGGATATACGGGGATATTTCATTCAGCGGCTTCCAGATGCGGTTTTCCTCCGGGCTCTGCAGACGCTGGTACTCCACCCACTCGGGCTGGCCCTGGTCGTTGATCTGCTGGCTGTAAATGATCGTGGTATACGCCAGCTCAAGCTGCGTCAGGTCCAGCAGGTCGCTGTCGCCCTGCGTCTCTTTCACCACATACAGGCTGACAGCCACTGCCGCGACGGAGCCCAGAATGATGCACACACACAGGCAGCTTGCAATAAAGCGCATGATCGCGCCCAGTACTCTGCCCGCCGTCATTTTTTTCTTTTTGTTCCTGCGCGGGCCGCCGGAGCCCTGTGCGCCCCGGGGCGCGCCCTGCGCCGGGCGCTGCGCGCCGTTTTTATTGTTTTCTATGATGAGTCGCCTCCCAAAAGTACTTCCCGCGCGCCGCATGCGCAAAGACGGGGAAAATTGTATGTTCCCGCATGGTGCTTACGCCATAGTAGTATACCACATTTTCGGCTGCCAGACATCCGTCCATACAGGAATAGGACAAATTGTTTGTGCCCATACTGTGGGCGTGAGGTGATTGCTATGAGCGCGAAACGAATCGCCGTGCTCGTGATCGTTCCCATTGCTGTTTTTGCCGTCAGCGTGGGGCTGTTTCTGCTGCTGGCCCATCCGGGCCGGGCCGGCGCCGCCGAGCCTCCTTCCTACACGCTGGGCGAGGATTCCGGCAAGCTGGCGCTGTTCAAAACCGGCGAAAACACCCCGGTGACACGGTATGAGATCTACACCGGGCTTCTGCCCGAGCAGGACGTCGCCGCCCTGCAGCAGGGCATCCCTGTCGCCACGCAGAAAGAGCTGCGCCGCTATCTGGAGGATTTCGGCGCGTAACGGCCCGCGCCGCATGCATGCCGGGTCATTTCCTTGCGGGCACGATCTCCAGCCAGTAGCCGTCCGGGTCCGCGATGAAATAGATGCCCATGGCCTCGTTTTCAAAGCAGATACAGCCCATCTCCTTGTGCAGAGCGTGAGCGGCCGCATAATCGTCCACGGTGAACGCCAGATGGAACTCGTTTTCACCCAGGTCGTAGGCTTCGGCGCGGTCCGCCAGCCATGTCAGCTCCAGCTGGTGGGGCGTGACGCCGTCGCCCAGGTAAACGAGGGTGAACGCATCAGTGGCGTGGCGCCGCACCTCCCGCAGGCCCAGCGCCTTTTCATAAAAAGCCAGGCTCGCATCCAGGTCGGCCACGTTGAAATTGTTGTGTGCGAATGTAAACTGCATGGTGCTCCTCCCGCCGTTCAGGCTGGTACACAAAAATAAACGAATCAGGCGCGCAGAATATTTCACGCTTCGCGCCGCTGCGCGCAAAAATGCACGATGCCGAGCAAACGCGGCACAATACGGAGTTATTTTAGCACGCGGCGCGCCTGCTTTTCAAGGCTGTAAATGTGAAAACCGCGGCTTACGCGCCCAAACAGCCTTTTGTCCCGCGACAAAAGGTTTGTTTTTATGCCGTTTTTCGGCTATAATGGTGATTGATACCAACGGTTTTTTCACCAAATTGTAACCTTGTTTTGGGAGGGAAACATTTGCGCTACTTTGATTATCCGTTCGACCCCGCTTTCATTCTGCAAAAAAAACGCGCTCTGCGCCGCGAGCTGCTGGCCTCCGAGGGCCTTGTGCCCAAAAAGGTGGCCATTCTCAGCGGCTCCACGGTGGGCGAGATCAAAAATATCCTGGAGCTGTTCCTGCTCAACGCAGGCATCCGGCCCGAGTTTTATGTGGGCGGCTACGCCCTGTTCTACGAAGAACTGACGTTCGACGCCGACGGCGCGCTGGCCGCCTTTGCACCCGACATCATCTACGTCCACACCTCGGCGCGCAATTTGGGCAATCTGCCGCTGCAGACGGACACACCCGAACAGGCGGAAGAAAAATTCGCCGCGGAATGCGCCCGCTGGCAGGGCATGTGGAAGGCGGCGGCCCGCTTCGGCTGCCCGGTCGTCCAGAACAATTTTGAGCTGCCCGGCCTGCGCGTGATGGGCAGCATGGACGCCGTGGACCCCCATGGCCGGGTGCGCTTTGTCAACCGCATGAACGCCATGCTGGCGGACTGGGCCGCGGCCACGCCCAATTTCTATCTGCACGATCTGTGCTGGCTCTCGGCCAGCGTGGGCGTAGACAGCTGGTGCGCGCCCGCGGCGTGGTACGCCTACAAATATGCGCTGGATATGCAGTACATCCCGCTTTTGTGCCACAGCGTGGCCAATATCATCAAAAGCATTTTCGGCAAAAATAAAAAGGGCGTTGTGCTGGACCTGGACAACACGCTCTGGGGCGGCGTCATCGGCGACGACGGCCCCGAGGGCGTCGAGCTGGGCAATGAGACGCCCACAGGCATGGCCTACACCGCGTTCCAGAGCTACTTAAAAGAGCTTTCCGGCATGGGCGTGCTTTTGAATGTGTGCAGCAAAAATGAGGAAGCCGCGGCAAAGGCCGGCTTTGAACGGGCGGACAGCGTGCTCAAAGCGGACGACTTCCTGTGCTTCAAGGCCAACTGGGAGCCAAAGTCCCGCAACATCGACGCCATTGCCGGGGAGATCAATATCCTGCCCGACAGCCTGGTATTTTTGGATGATAACCCGGCGGAGCGGGAGATCGTGCGGCAGGAGCTGCCCACCGTAACGGTGCCCGAGCTGGCAGCTCCCGAGGAATATGCCCGCGTGCTGGACCGGGGCGGATGGTTTGAAGCCACGGCCGTCTCCGCCGACGACCGGCGGCGCGGCGAGATGTACCGGCAGAACCTGCAGCGCGCCGCGGCCCGGCAGAGCTTCGGCAATTACGAAGACTATCTGCGCAGCCTTGAGATGCGCTGCGAGCTGGGCCCCTTCGACACGCCTCACGCCGAGCGCATCACACAGCTCATCAATAAAACCAACCAGTTCAATCTCACCACGCGCCGCTACACCGCCGCCGAGGTGGAGGCGCTGATGAACGACCCGGCCTGCGTGACGCTTTACGGACGGCTGCTGGACAAGTTCGGCGACAACGGCATCGTGACGGCGCTCATCGGCCGCCAGACGGGCGACGCGCTGGACATCGAGCTTTGGATCATGAGCTGCCGAACCTTCAAGCGCAATCTGGAATACGCCCTGTTCGACCGTCTGGTGGACGTGTGCCGGGAGCGCGGCATAAAAACCATCAACGGCATCTATCTTCCCACGGCAAAGAACTTGTTGGTGGCGGATTTTTATGCTACAATTGGCTTTGAAAAAATAAGCGGCGGCGAAACGGGCTCGGTATTCCGCTATACGGTGCCCGCCGAACGCACACCGCTGAACACGGTGATGGAGACCGTACTTTTATAATAAGGAGCAGACACGCATGAATGAACAGCAGATCTTTGACGCGGTACAGAATATCTTCCGCGACAATTTTGACGACGATTCCCTTGTGCTTACGCGGGAGACCACCGCGGACGATATCGAGGACTGGGACAGCCTGGAGCAGATCAACCTGCTGACGGCCATGGAAAAGCAATTCGGCGTCAAGTTCAAGCTGGACGATGTGCGCGGGCTTGCCAATGTGGGCGACATGGTGGATCTGATCATCCGCCTGCGGGGCTGATGCGCGCGGCTTTTTCCCCTTTTGTACCGTTTCCCGGGGCGGGCACTGCGCCCGTCCCGTTTTTTACATCCCGGCCCACGGCGCGCCGGACAGACGGAGGAATATTTCTATGAACAGCTATACGCTCGCAGACATTTCGCCCGGCCTGACGGCGGACTTTACCCTGGAGGTTACGGCTGAAAAAATGGCGCTGTTTTACGAACTGACAGGCGACTGCAGCCCCATCCACATGGACGAGGCCTATGCGCAAAGGCGCGGCTATCCGGGCCGCGTGGTATACGGCATGCTGGGCGCGAGCCTGTTTTCCACGCTGGCGGGCGTATATCTGCCCGGTGAGCACTGCCTGCTCCACGGCGTGGAATGCAAATTCGCAAGGCCCGTGTTCATTGGGGATGTGCTCACCGTCAGCGGCACTGTGACGGAGGTGAACGAGACGTTCCGCGAGATCACCGTCAAGGCCGTCATCACCAACCAGAACGGGCAGAAGGTGACGCGCGGAGTCATCCGCGCGGGCGTGGCCGTCTGAGCCGCGCCCCGCGTTTTGCCTTGTTTTTCCGGGCGCATGGGGTGCGGCGGGCAACGCGTTTTGACCGCCGCGCGTGAAAAACCGTGCGCTCCCATACCGAAACACAAAACGGAGGTTCTGCCATGTCTGTTTATCTCATCACCGGCGCGTCCAGCGACGTGGGCACCGCGCTCATCGACCGTCTGTACCGGGAGGGCGACGTCTTCATTGCCCAGGGCGCGGGCGACCTTTCCCACCTGGCCCCGCTGTGCCGGAAATACCCCGGCACCATCAAGACCTACGATGTGGACCTGACAGACCCGGCCGCGCTGGAGCTGTTCGTCCGGGATGTGGCGGCGCGTTACCCCACGCCCACGCACCTCGTGCACCTGCCCGCGCTGCGCGTCGTAAATACCAGGTTCAAGAATTTTGACGAGGACCGCTTTGAGCGGGACATGAGCGTGCAGATCCGCAGCGCGGTGAAGCTGTGCAAAACGTTCCTGCCCGCCATGGCGAAGGCGCGGCAGGGGCGCGTATTGTTCATGCTGACGAGCTATCTGCTGGGCGCGCCGCCCAAAAATACGGCGGCCTATGTAATGGTGAAAAGCACGCTGCAGGGCCTTGCCAAAAGCCTTGCGGCGGACTACGCCTCCTTCGGCGTCACCGTCAACTGCGTGATGCCCAGCATGATGGAAACGAAATTCCTGGCCGACACCAGCGACCTGATCGTACAGGCCAGCGCGGAAGCCAACCCCATGAAGCGCAACGCCCGTGTGGAGGACGTGGTGCCCGCCATGGCGTTCCTTCTTTCCGAGGAAGCGGGCTTTATCACGGGCGTAACACTGCCCGTCACGGGAGGGAGCGCGTTTTTATGAGCACTTCCCCGCTGACTTTCCGCCTTGCACGGCCGGACGAGGGCCCGGCCGTCGCTGCATTTCTGGACGCGCACTGGGGCGAAAAGCACCCGCTGGTGCATCTGCCCGATTTTTTTGATTTCTACTACCGGCCCTTCGGCCCGGACGGCCCGCTCCAGTTCGCCTTCGCCGAGCAGGACGGCGCGCCCGTCGCCATTGTGGGATATATCCGCGCCAACGCGCTGGAAACGCCCGACATCTGGGTGTCCATCTGGTGTGCCGTCAAAGGGCACAACGGCAGCGGACTGGAACTGATGGCCGCGCTGCCGGGCCTGACAAACGCCCGCGTGATGGCCTGCAACAACATCCGGCCTAGGACCATGGCGTTCTACACCTTTCTGGGTTACACCGCAGAGCGCCTGCCCCACTATTACCGTCTGGCCGATAAGGCCAGCTACGCCGTGGCCCGCGTGGTCCGCAGGGATATCCTTCCCGCGGGAGGCAGCGCCGTGCTGCGTCTTCTGCCGGACGAGGACGCGCTTCGGAAATGCGGCTATACGCCCGACCCCGCCCGCAGGCCTTATAAAGACCTCTGGTATCTGGCGCGGCGGTATTTCCACTACCCGCGCCAGCGGTACGATGTGTGGGCCGTTGAGGAATGCGGTGCGGTACAAGCGCTGCTGGCAACGCGGTGCATCCCCGTAAACGGCACGTGCGTGCTGCGCATCGTGGATTATACCGGCGTCCCGGAGGCCTTCTCCCGGCTGGGCGCGGCCGTCAGCCGGCTGATGGCGGACTGTGGCGCGGAATACGCCGACTGCTACTGCTGGGGCATTCCCGCGCAGACGATGGCCGAAGCGGGCTTCTGCGCCCGCACGGAGGACGACCTCAACATTATCCCCAATTATCTGACGCCGCCGCTCTGCGAAAATACGGAATACTATTTCTTCACCAGCGAACCCGCTGCTTTCACGATGTTCAAGGCCGACGGGGACCAGGACAGGCCCAATATCAGGGTGGAATGACGCCGCGGCCCGTTCCCCCTTTCCATTGCAACGCCATGCCCGGCAGATGTGTAAAAACATCTGCCGGGTTTTTGTGTGTTCTGCCAAAAATAATCACCACCCCTTTCTTTTTGTTGCCTTTTACACTAATATGTTATATTGGGTGAAAAGTTTTGTTTTTGTTGTTTTGAGTTTTGGGAAAGGAGGGGGTGAAATGCGTTTTCTCATGCTGTTTTTGCGGCTTGTGCTGTGCGCCGTCTGCCTGTTCGCGCTTTGCCCGTCCGCGCCGCAGGCCGACGGGAGCGATACGCCGGACAGCCTTCCCCTCCTTGCCCAGGAGCGCATACAGGAGCAGGACAGCTGCCTGCTGGC
>NZ_JAFOIN010000109.1:0-20972 GCF_017421385.1 Ruthenibacterium sp.
ACCGTTACTGTATCGATACATGGCCGCCTCCAAGTGCAAGGTTTTTCGCGTGTTTTCCCGTTTTTCCTTGCACTTATTATACCGCAGAAACGGCGCTATTTCTTGATATCACGTGGCCTTTTTTTTGTTCAGTGGACATTATTTTAAGGATATTATAACCCTTATATCCCTGCTTGTCAGGCCCAAAAGCCAAAGCTATTCGCTTCCCTTACCAATATCATTGTTGCTATGCCCCAAACCGCTCCTTTATACTAATAGATAGAAATTCATTTGTGAAAGAGATTGGTTCCCAATGGAAAAGCAAAAAATCCTGATTGCAGACGATTCCGAAATGAACCGGGCGCTTTTGGTAGATATTCTGGAGGATCAATACGATATCGTCGAAGCCGATAACGGCGCGGCGGCAATTGATCTTCTTACACAGTGCGGCGGAGATTTTTCGCTTCTGCTTCTGGATATCATGATGCCCGAAATGGACGGGTTTGAGGTTTTGGCGTATATAAACAGATATCACCTGAACGATACGCTCGCCGTCATCATGATCTCTGCCGACGACTCCCCCGCCAACATAAAGCGCGCTTACGACCTGGGCGCGTTTGACTATATCAGCCGCCCTTTTGACGCGGCGATCGTGCGCCGCCGCATCTCGAACACGATGCTTTTGTATGCCAGGCAGCGCCACCTTGAAAATATCATCGCCGAACAATTTTACGAGCAGGAGAAAAACAACGACCTCATGATCTCGATCCTCTCTCACATCGTAGAATTCCGCAATGGCGAAAGCGGCCTGCATGTTTTGCACATCAAAACCATCACAGAGCTTTTATTGAAGGAGCTTCTTCGGCATACGGACCGGTATCCTCTCTCTCAAACCAATATCAATTTGATCAGTACCGCGTCATCGCTTCATGACATCGGAAAAATCTCTATTTCAGGGGACATATTGAACAAGCCCGGACGCCTTACTGCCGAGGAGTTCGAAATCATAAAGGGGCATTCGCTGATCGGCGCAAAAATGCTGTCGGAACTGCCGCTTGACCAGCAGGAGGCGCCGCTTGTCAAAGTAGCTTCCGATATCTGCCGCTGGCACCACGAACGATACGACGGCAACGGTTACCCGGACGGCCTGAAGGGAGATGAAATCCCCATTGCCGCCCAGGTGGTTGCCCTGGCAGACGTCTATGACGCTCTGACCAGTGAACGCTGTTATAAAAAAGCGTACTCCCACAGCAAAGCGCTGGAGATGATTTTCGAGGGCCGCTGCGGAGCGTTTAACCCCACCCTTTTGCAGTGCCTGCTGGAAATTTCCGACACACTTGAAAGCGAATTGGGACAAGCGGCGCTTGAGCGGAATGCCAGGCACAGGCGGGACACGAAAGGCCGGATAGACTATGACAATTTACTCGCACGGGAGCACAGCGTCTCTCTGGTGCCGCCGTCATCGGAGACGCTTCAGCTGTTATATACCGATTCGCTGACCGAAGTTTACAACCGCCGCTATTATGACGAACAGTTTCGGGATTCTGACGACATCGAGGCCGTTGTCGTCATCGACGTCGATTCTTTCAAACACATCAACGACCGTTACGGGCATCACGCGGGAGATATCGTCCTGCGCCGCATTGCCAAAACGGTCTCATCGTGCGTGCGGAAAACGGACGCCGTGATCCGCTATGGCGGCGATGAATTCGTAATCATTTTCCACCGGCTCCCCGGGGATGTTTTCCGGAAAAAGCTGGAAGAGATCCGGGCCGCCGTTGACAGGCTGACGATAGCCGAGCACCCCGGGCTTCACGTTTCCGTAAGCCTCGGCGGGGCATACGGCGTGGAAAAAACAACAGAGCTGTTCGAAACAGCCGACAGGCTTATGTATCAGGCAAAAAAGAGTAAGAACAAAGCCATCGCCGGCTTTGTGAGCACGCAAACGGAAAATACCGGCAAAGGCAAGGATGTCGAGATATGGAGTTAAGAGATTGCTATGCGGAATTCGGCGGAGATTACAAGGAAGTGCTGAGCAGGCTGCAGCGTGAGCAGACCGTCCAGAAATTCGTTCTCAAATTTTTAGACGACAAAAGCTTCAGCTCTCTGGAAACGGCCCTGCAAAACCGGAATTACGAAGAAGCATTGCGCTTTGTCCATACGCTCAAAGGGATCTGCCGGAACCTTTCTTTCACCAGACTGTACGAAAGCAGCAGCCGAATGACAGAAGCGTTTAAGGCCGGAGATTTTGAAAATGCAGCCGCCGGAATGCCGCAGCTCTCCGACGACTATCATCAGATCATCCGTGCAGTTGAAGCCTACAAGACGTGCAGGGAGGGATAGCCGCAGATGGACAGCAGCTTGGCAAAAAAGAATACTACGCGGTTTCTGTTATACAGCTTCGTCGGCCTTCTTGTCTTCAGCATGGGTGTTTTTGCCATGCTGGGTGTCTATATGAGCCGGAAAAGCACAAAGACCATCCATGAAGTCGGCGAGATCTATATGTCCGGGATGAGCGAACAGATGGCCCGGCATTTTGAGAACATCATCGAACTGCGGTTTGAGCAGGTCGAAGGCATCGTGTCCGTGGTCCCGTCGAAGAGCGCCGACAAGGAAGCCATGTATGCAGATCTCGTATACAGGGCGCAGGTGCGCGGTTTCGAATATCTGGCTCTCTGTACCTCAGACGGCAGATTTGAAACGCTCTGCGGGGAAGCATTCCAGCCGGTCAACCCGCCGCCCTTCGTGGACGCGTTAAGGCGGGGCGAGCAGCGGGTCGCCGTTGGCGTGGACGCCGCCGGCAACGAAGTTGTGCTGTTCGGGATCGACGCGGATTATCCGATGCAGGACGGCGAAGCCTGCACCGGTTTGGTCGCGGCGGTGCCCCTGGAATATATCAGCGATTTTCTTTTTTCAGAAAATCAGGATGCTCTGATCTATTGCCATATCATCCGCCCGGACGGCAGCCTTGTGATCGCCAACTCCAATACGGAGCTGGTTGGATATTTCAGCGCGCTGCCTGCCTCTTCCGCGGCAGGCGGTCCGCTTGAGGGGCTTGACGCGGCGCTGGAAGAACAGAAGGATTACACCGTAACGCTCGACACGGGCGGAAACAACCTGCAGATCTACGGCAAGCCTTTGCCGCACTCCGAGTGGTACCTCATCTCGGTGATGCCTTACGGCATGTTGGACGAAAGCATCAACGACCTGAGCGCGCAGCGCACCTTCATCACTTTGCTTGCCTGCGGCTCCATCCTGCTTTTCCTGACGCTGATCTTTCTGCGGTACTTTTTCCTGACCCGCCAGCAGCTGCAGGAGCTGGGAAAGGCCCGCCAGGCGGCGCTTGAGGCAAGCAAGGCCAAAAGCGAATTTCTGGCCAATATGAGCCATGATATCCGCACGCCGATGAACGCGATCGTGGGCATGACTGCCATCGCAACGGCGCATATAGACGACCGTAAGCAGGTGCAGAACTGTTTGCGCAAAATCTCGCTGTCGAGCCGGCATTTGCTTGGGCTCATCAACGATGTGCTGGACATGTCCAAAATCGAGAGCGGAAAGCTGACCCTGACGCTGGAAGCAATCTCGTTGAAAGAAGTTGTTGAAGGCGTTGTCGGCATCATACAGCCGCAGATCAAAACCAAAAAGCAAAGCTTTGACGTCCATATAGAAAATATCACGGTGGAAAACGTATATTGCGACAGCGTCCGCCTGAACCAGGTTTTGCTGAACCTTTTGTCCAATGCCACCAAATATACGCCCGAGGGTGGCTCCATTCAGCTTTCTCTCTTTGAAGAGGCGTCCCCGCGCGGCGAAAATTTTGTCCGGACGCACCTTAAAGTGAAAGACAACGGGATCGGCATGTCCCCGGAATTTTTGCAAAGGATATACGAATCTTACAGCCGTGCGGATGAAGCCAGAATCCACAAGACCGAAGGAGCCGGCCTTGGAATGGCGATCACAAAATACATCGTGGATGCGATGGGCGGGACCATCGACATTCGGAGTGAACTGAATAAGGGCACTGAATTCCACATCACAATCGACCTTGAAAAGGCCGCCCTTCCGGAAGCCGACATGGTGCTTCCTCCCTGGAACATGCTGGTAGTCGACGACGACGCGGTATTATGCCAGACCGCCGTCAGCGCATTAAAGTCGATCGGAGTAAATGCCGAATCAACGCTGAGCGGAGAAAGCGCGATGAAACGGATCGTTCAGCGCCACCGGCAGCACAATGACTATCAGATCATTCTTTTGGACTGGAAGCTTCCGGATATGGACGGCCTCCAGATCGCCAGGGAGATACGGCGCAGCTTTGGGAGCGAAATCCCGATTCTGTTGATCTCCGCCTACGATTGGACCGAATTTGAGGAAGAGGCGCGTGAGGCCGGCATCAGCGGTTTTATTTCCAAGCCGCTGTTCAAATCCACTTTGTTTTATGGCCTGCGCCAGTATATGGGCCTTGAAGCCACGCATCAGCCTGCATCCGGCAACGGCGCCGGCCTCTCCGGCAGCCGTGTCCTGCTCGCAGAGGACAATGAGCTGAATTGGGAGATTGCAAGTGAACTGCTGTCCGATCTGGGTGTGGAGCTGGAATGGGCGGAAGACGGACAGATCTGTCTGGACAAATTCCGGGAATCGCCGGAGGGTTATTATGATTTTATCCTGATGGATCTCCGGATGCCGCACATGACAGGCTATGAGGCTGCACAGGCGATTCGCGGGCTGAACCGCGCGGATTCGGTGTCGGTCCCCATCATCGCCATGACGGCGGACGCCTTTGCCGAGGACATTCAGCGTTGTCTGGAATGCGGCATGAACGCGCATATCGCAAAGCCCATCGACGTGGCTGAATTGACCCGTCTGCTGAAAAAGCATTCGCGCAAAGTATAACAGCAAAAGAGGAACGGCCTGCTTTTGAGCAGGCCGTTCCTCTTTTTGTCTTTTTTACTCTTTCATCCCGCCGAGAAAATCCCGGTAAATGCCGGGGGCGGAATCCGGGATCAGCATCGCGCCCACACACTTTTTGTAAAACTCCTGCGGGCCCACGCCGCCGATGACTGCATAGGCGTAGCCCTCCGCACGCATGGCCGCGAGGCTGCGCAGCAGCAGCGCCCGACCGATGCCGCCGCCCTGCTCTTCGTCCAGCACGCGTGTAGGGCCGAAGAAATCCGGAGCCGTCGCATCATAACAGGCATAACCCAGGATTTTTTTGCCCCGCGTGGCGATGAAGCACGAAACAGCCGGGCGGGCAAAGCACACGTCGCATTCCCCTGCCGCGGAAAGGCCGGAGTGCTCTTTCACCCATTCCACCACACGAAATTTATCCGGCGCCATTGCGCGGCGGATCTGTACGCTCTCATCCCGGGGGCACGCCGTCTGCGCATCTTCAGGCAGGTCGTATAATTTCACCAGCATATCAGGCATTTTTATTTTCTCCTTTTTCTGTATTCAATGTTTCCAGCGCCAGAAGCGCTGCACCTGCGGCGGCGTCGCTTTTGGGTTCCGCCAGCCGCATGCCCGGAAATCGTATCCGAAGCAGCGCCGCCGTACCCTCGCGCACCGCTTTGTCCCGCAGCAGAATGCTGCCCGTCAGCGCCAGCACCCCGTCCTCCATATGCAGAACGCGGGCTACCGGCTCCACCAGCAGCGCCAGCTCGCGGCATGCTTTTTCCACCACCGCTTTCGCGACCTCATCTCCGGCTTCATACGCCCGGGCAACCAGCGGAGCCAGCGCCGCGATCTGTTTTTTGTCTGTTTGCGGGTCATAAGTAAACTGCACCAGGCCGCCGACGTCAACCACCTTCAGCTGTGCAAACACCAGATCCGTGAGCAGCGTCCGCGGCCCACGGCCGTCCTGCGCCCGCACAACGGCCGCCAGAGCGTCTCTGCCGAGCGCATAGCCGCTGCCCTCGTCGTCGATTTTATGCCCGTAGCCGCCGCTTCGGGCTGTTTTACCCGCTGCATCCCTGCCAAAACAAATGGACCCGGTGCCCGCGATAAGCACCATGCCGCAGGGTGCGCCCAGCGCGCCTGCCAGCGCAGTTTCCTGATCTCCTGTCAAAAGAAGCGCGCCCCGGTATCCGCACCGGCGCAGCATTTGCTCCAGCAGCGCGCGTGCCTGCGGATTGCTGACGCCCGCGCCGCCGACGCACAGCGCGGCACAGGCCTCCAGGCCGCCGGGCAGGCGCGCCAACGCATCCGTACAGCCCTGCATCGTCTCCCGCACTGCCTGTGCCGCAGCGCTGTTAAGGTTCAGGGGACCAAACCGTTCCCGAAGCAACACGCGTCCGTCCGGCGCGCGGGCCTCTAAAACCGTCTTTGTCCCGCCGCCGTCCATCCCGGCCGCATATCTCATATCCGGCATTTTTTCTTCTCCGCTCATAAAGTCACGGGCAGCCTTCCGGTTGGTTCGGCCTCGCCGCGCAGCACGCGCGCAACCGCCCGAATGCTCTGCTCCGTATACTCGAATGCCGCCAGCGTCCACACGCTTTCGGGCAGGCCCGCCAGATCGTACGGGCCGCGCAGCGCCACCGCCACGGTGGGCACGCCCGCCTCCGCCAACCGGGCCACCAGCTCCAGCTGGCCCCTGCGCAAACGCCCGTTGAAGGTGCCCACCACGGCCGAGGTATGCCGCCGCGCCAGTTCTACCAACGCCGCGATCTCTTCCCGCCCCGGCTCCGGCTGCATGGCCGCCGCGCTGCCATGCAGCGCCCGTGCCATACTGTCGCCGAAGCGGTTCGTCTCGCCGGCGTCCACATTCCCCACCAGCGACGTGCGGTAGGCCGGGCAGCCGATGCACAGCGGCGCGCTCCCCAGTGCGGGCCGCCCGCCTGCGGGGCGGTGCACCTCTGTGATGGTCTTTTGCAGCAGCGCCTCGTTCTCCCGGCGTGCCTCATCAAAATCGAAGCCGCCCTCGGGCATGCCGTCCACCCATTTTTCCTTCAGCGCCAGAATGCGCTGCACGCTGGCCTGCATTTCCGCCGCGCTCAACCGTCCCTCGGCCACGGCCTGCTCTGCCGCGCGGGCCGCCTGCCCGCTGAGCAGTGTGTCGTGGGAAATAAACACCAGGTCCACTCCGGCAGCCATGGCCGCTACCACACCGTTTACTGTGCCGAAGTGGTCCTTGATGGCCCGCATCTCCATGCAGTCGCTGACGATGAGGCCGTCAAAGCCCATCTGCTCCCGCAGCAGCCCCGTCATGATGCGCCGGGACATCGTTGCCGGAAGATGCTCCGGTTCGAGCTGCGGGAACAGGATATGTGTCGTCATCACCGCGGGCACGCCCGCACGCACTGCCTCCCGGAAGGGCAGCAGCTCCGTCCGTTCCAGCTCCTCCATGCTTTTGTCCACGCAGGGCAGCGCCAGATGGGAATCCGTGTCCGTATCTCCGTGGCCGGGAAAATGCTTGGCCGAGCACAGCACGCCGCCGTCCAACAGGCCGCGTATCATCCGGTTGGCGTAACGGGAGACCTCCTGCGGCGTGTCGCCGTAGCTTCGCGCACCGATGACCGGATTTTCCGGGTTGGAATTGACGTCCACACTGGGGGCAAGGTCGAAATTGACACCCAGCGCGCGCAGCTCCCGCCCCGTCAAAAGCCCGGCGCGGTAGGCATTTTCCGGGTCTCCCGTGGCGGCGATGGCCATAGCGCCCGGCACATTTACCGCGTCCCCGGGCAGGCGCGTCACCAGGCCGCCCTCCTGGTCCGCTGTGATAAAGGCGCCATGGCCCGTTTCCCGCCGCACCAGCGCCTGGATCTCCCCGCACAGTTGTTTGAGCTGTGCACAATCCGTAATGTTCTCCCGGAACAGGATCACATTGGATATTTTGTATTCCCGCACCATCCTGCGGAAATCCTCCGTAAGCTCTGTTCCCGGAAAGCCTGTCACCAGTCTCTGCCCGATCTGTTCCCGTAGATCCATCTGTATCCCTCCTGTTTTATTTGTAAAGATGATATGCCGCCTTGCGCCGTGCAAAAGCGGCGCTGTCCGCTTCCCATGCCGCAAGCAGCGCTTCCGGTGCAGGCGGCTCGTCCTCGAACGCGCCGCAGCCCGCCAGCAGGCTGATGAAGCGCCGCGGCTTCCCATCCCGTGGTTTCCACCGGAACTGCCGTGGCCACATCTCCCGGATGCGGTACAGCAGTGTAACGCCCGTGCGCACCGGGCGGAAAGCATGTGCGTCGCTGACATGCAGCAGCACCCCTTCGCACGGCTCGCCCTTGTGCTTCGAAGCGTATGGCGTAAAGCAGGCCGCCGTAAAAATCACGCCGGGCAGGCCCTCCCGGTTCATGGCCCCGGCCAGTGCCGCGCCGTCGACAAACGGCGCGCCGATCATCTCGAACGGGCATGCGGTCCCTCTCCCTTCGGAGACGTTTGTTCCCTCGAACAGACAGGTGCCCGGATAAACCAGAGCCGTGCTGAAATGCGGAATGCCCATGCTGGGCATCATCCAGAGGTTTCCCGTCTCGCTGAACAGGCGCGTGCGCTCCCAGCCTGTGCAGGGTACTACCGTCAGCCGGCAGCCCAGCTTTTGTTCCGCATTTACCATGCACGCCAGCTCACCCGCGGTAAGGCCGTAACGGATGCAAAGCGGGTACGCTCCGACAAAGCTGCGGTATTCCGGCTCCAGCAGGCCGCCCTCCACCGTCACGCCGTCCAGCGGTGCGGGACGGTCCAGCACGATCAGCTCCCGGCCCGCCGCGGCGCAGTCCTCCATGACGTAGAGCAGCGTGGAGATGAAGGTGTAAAAGCGCGTGCCCAGATCCTGAATGTCATAGACCACCGCGTCCAGCGTTTCCAAACGTTCCGGCGCGATATGCCTGCCCTCCTCGCCGCCGTACAGGCTGTATACCGGCAAGCCCGTCGCGCTGTCGCGGGCAACATCGTCCACATCCTCCCCCGCGCCGTCTTTGCCGTACATTCCATGCTCAGGGCCGAAAAGGCATACCAGCGGATAGACCTCATGAAATTTCACATATCCGGGCCTGAGGTCCAGCGTCACGCCTGAAACAGACGTCACCATCCCCAGCCTTTTGCCCCGGAACAATGCACCGAATTCACCGATCCTGTCGATCCCGCATTTCACCATGCACCGGTTCCTCCCTCTTTCCTGTTATTCGCGCGTCAGCCGCGCAACTATTTTTCATTTTTGAAATATTTCTTTGCAATACATGCATTTTACGCTTTATTTCGTAAATTTTTTTATGGATTCTGTTGACAAGGCGCCACCTGTTGGGAGTATAATTGAAACTAAAGAACAATTTGTTTGTAATTTTATTTCATCTTTTTCAGGCCCGGCGCGGGCCATATAAAGGAGGACATTTTTATGAAGCGCGCTCTTTTCCATGACGACGCAAGCCCTCGCCTGGCCATTGGGCTGATGAGCGGTACGTCTGCCGACGGCATAGACGCCGCCCTGGTGGAGATCAGCGGCTGCAGCACGGATACCCGCGTGCGGCTGCTGTCGTTTCTCACGCTGCCTTTCTCGGACGCAGCGCGGGCGCGCATTCTGCGCGTGGCGGCAGGCGATTTCGGCGGCACGGAGGAACTGTGCCTTCTGAACTTTTATCTGGGTGAGCTCAGCGCCGACGCCTGCGAGGCCGTGTGCGCACAGGCGGGCGTTGCCCCCGATAAAGTCAGCTTTGTGGGCAGCCACGGCCAAACCGTATTCCACGCGCCGGACGCACGGGAATACCTTGGCCGCCCGGTGCGGGGCACGCTTCAAACCGGCGAGGCGTCCGTTATTGCGGAACGGCTGGGCTGTCCGGTCGTCAGCGATTTCCGCGTTCGGGACATGGCTGCCGGCGGGCTTGGGGCTCCATTGGTCCCCTACACGGAATACTTGCTTTATCGGGACGCGCAGCGCACCGTGGGGCTGCAGAATATCGGCGGCATCGGCAATATCACCGTACTTCCCAAAGGCTGTTCCCTGAATGACGTATTTGCCTTTGACACCGGCCCGGGCAATATGGTCATGGACGCGCTTGCCGCGCGGCTGACAGAGGGAAAAGCCCGCTTTGACGACGGCGGGCGGCTGGCCGCGCAGGGCACGGTAAACGCCGGGCTGCTGGCCTGGATGATGCAGGACCCATACCTGAGCGCCCCGCCGCCCAAGACCACGGGGCGCGAGGTATACGGCGCCGCCTATGTGGACGCCCTGTGCGCACATGCCCGGACGCTGGGTGTTTCCCTGCGGGACACGCTGTCCACCGCGACGCGCTTTACAGCCGAGTGCATCCGGGAGGGTGTGGAACGGTTTTGCCCTCAGCGCCCCGAGCGGCTGATCGTGGGCGGCGGCGGAAGCATGAACCCTGTGCTGCTGGCCCATATAGCCGACTGCCTGCCCGGCTGCCAGGTGCTTACCAACGAGCAGCTCGGCCTGGACAGCAGCGCCAAGGAGGCAGTTGCCTTTGCCGTTCTGGCAAACGAAGCGCTGTATGGCTGCGCCAACAACGCGCCCGGAGCCACCGGCGCCGCGCACGGCGTGGTGATGGGGAAAATCAGCCTGTGAACACGGCCCGAAAAGGAGAAGAAGTGAAATGACCAACATCGAGGTACGCACGCAGAACATTTACGAAAACCTGAGCAACGCCGAAAAAAAGGTGGCCTCGTATTTTCTGGATAACGTGGAAAATGTATTCGCCAAGCCCATCAGCCAGCTGGCCGAGGAGTCCGGCGTCAGCAAGGTCGCATGGGTGCGTTTCTGCAAAGCCATCGGGTTCGACGGCCTTAAGGACCTGAAAAAAAGCCTGTTCAGCGAGCTGCATGAAACGGCGGGTGAGCCCGCCGAGGCAGCGGCCTTCTCCGATATCCGGGAAGCCACCGGCATCGACCAGCTGATCCTCAGCGTCAAGAACAACAGCATCCGCGCCGTACGCGACACCACAAAGCTGCTGGACCCCGCCTCCGTGGAGGCTGCCGCACGCCAAATCCTGAACGCCCGTTCCGTGCGCATTTTCGGCGTCGGCGCGTCTGCTCTGGTTGGCGAGGACCTGTACAACAAGCTGCTGCGCATCGACAAAAACGTGTGCTTCTGCCGTGACCTGCACATCCAGCTCACCTACGCCGCCAATATGACGCCGCAGGATGTGGCTGTACTGATCTCCATGTCCGGCAATACCAAGGAAGTGCTGGAGATGCTGGCCCTTTCCCGCCAGTGCGGCACGCCTACCGTGGCGCTGACGAAATTCGACAAAAGCGTGCTGGCCCAGAACGCCGACATCCGGCTGTATATCTCCGCGCCGGAGGCCACGCCCCGCAGCGGCGCCATGAGCAGCCGCATCGCCCAGATGGTGGCGGTGGATGTTCTGTTCACAGCCGTGGCGCATCTGGATTACGACCGCGCGGCGGCCAGCCTGGAAAAAAGCCGGGAAAGCTGCCGTCCCCACCGTGTGGACGGTGCTCCGCCGCTCCGCCGCCGGTATTGAGAACGCCGCCTTCCGCCGCACTTAACTTGCGCCGGGACAGCCTTGGACTGTCCCGGCGCTTTTTGCTGTTACAGCCGGCGCACAAACGCATCGGTCTGTACGCCGTCCGGCCGCGATAAAACCGCTGCCGAAACTTGCCCGTCCACACGCTGCAAAAGCGCATGGGCCTCGCCGGCATCCACGCCGCACAGGATCATAACGATGGCCGTCTTGGCGGAAAAACCCGCCTCATCCAAAACGCCGCGCGCGCGCTCCGGGCTCACGCCGGTCGCGCAGCAGACGATGGATACCGCGCGCGCCACCAGCTTCTGGTTGCTGGCGCACACATCCACCATCAGGTTGCTGTATACCTTCCCCAGCTTTACCATCACGGCAGTGGACAGCATATTCAGCACCATTTTCTGTGCGGTGCCGCTTTTCAGGCGGGTGGAGCCGGTGACGACCTCCGGCCCCGGCTGTGGGGCGATGCCGATATCCGCGGCCGCATCGATGGCGGAGCCGGGGCAGCAGGTCAGCCCGATCACGGGTGCCCCCAACGCCCGGGCATAGTCCATTGCCCCCAGCACATAGGGCGTGCGCCCGCTGGCCGCTATGCCCACAAGCACGTCCTGTGCACGGAAGTCCAGCGCCTGCAGGTCTTTTGCACCGTCCTCAAAATGGTCCTCCGCGCCCTCGGCCGCGTTGGTCAGCGCGTCCGGCCCGCCGGCGATCACACCGCGCACCAGCCCCGGCTCCACGCCGAAGGTCGGCGGGCATTCCGATGCGTCCAGCACGCCCAGGCGGCCGGAGGTCCCGCACCCGCAGTAGATGAGCCGCCCGCCGCAGCGCATGTGCGCGTAAATTACATCCACCGCTTTTTCCACCTGCGGCAGAACCTGTTCCACCGCGGGCGCCACTTTTTTGTCTTCTTCGTTCATCAGCCGCAGGATCTCCGCAGTATCCGCGCGGTCGATCTCCAGCGTATTGGGGTTGCGCTGTTCGGTGCCGATCGTTTTGATCTGTACCACTGGACATGCCTCCTCGTGGCTCGCATAGCCTTTTGTGGGTTCCGCTGACGACGGAAACGCGCTCATCCCTTTACGCCCCCAATGGTCAAGCCCTTGACGAAAAATTTCTGAAGGAAGGGATAGATCACGATAATGGGTACGGTGGATGTGATGATGACCGCGGATTTCACCGAGATGGCAATGGTCGTCTTTTCCGCCGAGCCGCTGCCCGTGCCGATGACCATGGTACCGTTCACGATATTGCGCAGGAACATCATAACAGGGTATTGGTCGCTCTTGAGATAGATCAGGCTGTTGAACCAGTCGTTCCAGAAGAACACGGCATAGTACAGGCCGATGGTGGCGATGGCCGCCGTGGAGAGCGGCAGCACGATGCGCCGCAGGATGCCGAAATACCCCAGCCCGTCGATCAGCGCCGCCTCCTCGATCTCATTGGGAATGCTCCTGAAAAAGTTGATAAGGATGATAAGATTGAACGAGTTGATGGCGAAGGGCATCAGCATGGCCGCCCGCGTCCCCACAAGGTGAAGGCTGTTGAGCAGCAGGTAGTTTGGGATCAGGCCGCCGGAGAAGAACATCGTCACCACGACCATTTTCGTAAAGAACTTATTGCCCCACAAAAACGTCTTGGAAAGCGGATATGCCATCAGGCTCGTCATGATGAGCGCGATGGCCGTGCCGCCCACCGCGTATAAAAACGTATTGCCATATGCCTTGAAGAAGTTTGGGTAAGTGAAGATCTGCTTGTACGAATCCAGTGTAAAATCCTTCGGCCACAAAAACACCTCGCCGTTGATGAGCGGCTTTGTGCCGGAAAAGGAAACAGCCAGCATGTAAATGAACGGGACAAGGCAGCAGATCAGCACGAAAGCCATCACGAGATAAACGATCGCGTCGAAGATGATATTTTCCAGGGTATGATACCGTTTTTGCATCAGACTGCCGCCTCCTTTAATAAATACTTTCGCCGGTCAGCTTCCGGCTCACAGCGTTGGACGACGTGACGAGGATCAGGCCAACAATGCCGCTGAACAGGCCAATGGCCGTCGCATAGGAATAGTTCTGGCTGACAAGGCCGGTGCGGTACACCAGCGTGTCGATGATATCGCTTACGCCCGAATTGGACGGCGTGTACATCAGCAGCACCTTTTCAAAGCCAAGGCTGAGCATATGCCCCACGTTCATGATCAGCATGATCATGATGGTAGGCAGGATGGACGGGATCGTCACGTACCAGATCTGCTGCAGCCGGGACGCTCCGTCCATCTCCGCGGCCTCAAACAGGTCCGGGCTGATGGAGGTGATGGCCGCCAGGTAAATAATGGCCGTCCACCCCGTGAACTGCCAGGTCTCGGATAAAATATACACCGGGCGGAACCATTGCGGCTCGTTCATGAAGTAAATGGGGTCGACGCCGAACAGGCCCAGGAACTGGTTCAGAATCCCGGAGCTGGGCGAAAGGATCTCGTTCAGGATGGCGATGACCACCACCGTGGAGATAAAGCGCGGCATATAAGATACCGTCTGAACGAACTTTTTGAATTTTTTTGCCCGCACCTCGTTGAGCAGAATGGCAAAAAGAATGGGGATGGGAAAATTGATGAGGATGTTCCCTATGGAAAGCACCAGCGTGTTGCGCAAAGCGCGCCAGAACATTGGGTCACGCAGAAAACGGTCAAAATAGCGCAGCGTCCATTCCGTGCCGAACGGGCCCTTGCCCGGCCGGTAGCGCCGGAACGCAAGCACGTTGCCCACCATGGGGACATACTTAAATACAATATAATATGCGACGGGCAGTACCAGCATCGCATACAGCACCCAGTAACGTTTGAGATGTTTTCGGAACGCTTTGCGCTTCGCGGCTTTCGCGTCCGCCGTCAATACGGCTGTCTTGGGCATTCCGCAGGACCTCCTTGCAGTTGATTTGCACGCCATACAAAGGCAGTAAATGGAAAAACACGGGACGGGGCCATATCGGTTGTACGGCCCCGTCCCGCGGGCACTTATGTTTTTTTCGGTTTATTTGCGCAGGTTGTCGTTGTACATCTTGCAGAATTCTTCGATCTGCAGGTTTTTCATCTCTGCCACATAGGCGTCCCAATCGGTATCCAGGCTCTTTGAACCGGTGACGAATGCGTCGATCCATACCTCGATGCTGTCCGCCAGCGGCGTCTGCAGGCTGGCCGCATCTTCGGCCGTCAGGTCGTCAAACAGCGGCGTCGGGGGCAGCGGCTGGATCACATTGCCATCCTCCATGCCTGCGACGGTTTTATTGATCTGGGCGTAGTTCTCGTCATACTTGCTCATTTCGCGTTCGTTGATCCACACAAACTGGAAAGGATCCGCGCCGCAGCCGTACTTCACCTGCATGGTTTTGTAAATGCCGTCGGGCGAACTTGTGAGGTCGTCGGAATAAACGATCTTGTCGCCGTCCATGGTGTAGGTCGTACCCTCCACGCCCAGGCACCAGATCGTGGAGCATTCCTCCGAGAAGAACATCTCATCCACGGCGCGTACTACCTGCTCGAAATCGTCGCGCTCGGCGGTGGAAGCCGGGAACATGATGCCCTTGCCGGTTTTGGATTTGGGCTGATGGTGTGCGCCGGCCGGGCCTTCCAGGGACGGATACATCTGGAGTTTGAAGCCGTCGATCTCGCTGGCGGTCTCAACGCCGCCGATCTGGTCGTAGTAAGCGTAAGTAGCCATTGCGGCGCCCGTTGCCATCTTGGTGGACCATACGTCGCCGTCGATGGGGGCAGCCATCTCGGGGTCGAGCAGGCCTTCCGCATACAGCTTATTCATGAAGCGCAGGTATTCGCGGGCTTCCTCGCTGATGCAGCCCTCGAAATATTCACCCTTTTCATAATCGTAGCTCAGCGCGCCCGTGCCGGAGGATGAGCTCTTTCCGAAGCTGATGCCGAAGGAAGGCATCGTCATGCGGTATGTAACATAAGGCGCGACAAGCGTGGTAAGCGGGTAGGAATCGGGATGGTCCGCCTTATAGGCTTTGAGGATCTCGTACAGATCATCGAAGGTCTTGGGCGCATCAAAGCCCTTTTCCTCCAGGTAATCCTGACGCATGATCAGGCCGCCGTCATAGAAGGGCTGGTCGAACAGCTGCGGCATAAAATAACGCTTGCCGTCCTTCAGCGCCAGTTCCTCCACATCATCCTTCAGGCCCAGCTTTTCCACCATGGCGTTAAAGTTGGGCGTCCATTCCGGATAATCGCTGATGGGGACGATGGCTCCGTTGAGCGCCAGCGAAGAATTCTCGCCCTTAGTATCCTGATAAAGTATCACGTCGGGACAATTCTCGCCGGTGTTCAGCGCCAGGGAGACCTTGGTATTGTAATCCGTGGAAGGGATAGCCTCCACCGTCAGGTCCACACCCGCGATTTTCGCAGTCTCCTGAACCGCCAGCCAGCTGTCCATATACGGCAGCGTGGGGTTATCTGCGTAATACATCGATATTTTGATGGGTTCGTCCGAAACGGCCGGGGCGCTGCCCGACCCCCCCGCGGACGGGGACGTGGATGCAGAGCTGCCGCAGGCAGCTAGACCGGCGGCCATTGCCGCAGCCATGGTAAATGCCAGGATCTTCTTCAGCGACTTTTTCATGTTGTCCTCCTTTATTACTGCGCAATACATTCGGCAGGATTTGAAACGGTTCAGAAAATTAATTTTAATAATCTTAAAATTTTCAGAACAATTGTTTCATGCTCATATCATAATGCTTTTTCCTTTGCTTTGTCAATACAAAAACCGGAAAAAACTGCACAATATGAACAGAATTATTTTTTATGATTCAAAAAAACAGTTATATTGTCCATAGTTTTTTCTTTGATTTTGTTAAAAACGCCCCGCTGTGCCTTCTTGACATTTTCCGCTCCGTGCACTACCATCTAGGTGACTTCCCGCCGCCGCGCGGTTCGGGAACTATTTTTTCAGGAGGCTGCCATGAAAAATTTTGAGCAAGTGTGCCGTCTTGTCCGGCAGGGCCTGGATGACGGCGCTTATCCCTCCGCCTGCCTTTCCGTGGGTATCCGCGGGAGCGTCTGTGTCCGGCAGACCTTCGGCCCCGCCCGGGAGACTACGCTGTACGACATCGCCAGCCTGTCAAAGATCGTGGGCACCACGATGATCGCATTCCGCTTTCTGGAGGAAGGGCGGCTGCGCCTTTACGATACAGTGGAACAGTTTTTCCCCGCGCCCGAAGACAAAAAAGGCATTACTGTGCTCCAGTTGATGACACATACCAGCGGCCTGCCCGCCCATTTTTATCTCAGCGAGGAAGCGGACGGCCCCGGAGACGCCGTCCGGGCGATCCTTGCCCACCCGCTGGAGCATGCGCCGGGCGCTTTGCCCGTTTACAGCTGCATGGGATACATCCTTCTGGGGCGTATTTTGGAACAAATCGGCGGCCAGTCCATCGACCGGCTGGCACAGGAGTATGTATTCGAGCCTCTGGGCCTGACGCACACTACCTACCGCCCGGCGGGGGATGTCGCTCCCACGGAACGGGACCCGGCCACGGGCGAGCTGCTGCGCGGTGCCGTCCATGATGAAAACGCCCGGTTTCTGGGCGGTCTTTCGGGCAACGCGGGTATATTCAGCGATCTTTGCGACATGACGCGCTTTGTTCAGATGCTGGCGCTGGGCGGGAAACTGCCGGACGGCACACAGTTTCTTTCCCCTGCAACGCTGCGCGCCGCGCTGGTCAACCGCACGCCGGGTGCCGGGCACGAATTCCGCGGCCTGGGCTTCAACCTGGCAGGCAGCCCCTCCAATTTTTTGGGCGATCTGATGAGCCCGCGCGCCTACGGACATACCGGCTTTACAGGCACCAGCATCGCCGTGGACCCCGATACCGGGCTTTTTGTGGTGCTGCTGACCAACCGCGTATGCCCCACCCGGGAAAACGGAAAGCTCATCCGCATGCGTTCGCTGATCCACAATGCCGCGGCCGCCGCGGCCGGACGCATGCAGCAGGAGGCGCCGCCATGGAATTGATCTGCCGCGCCGCCGCACAGGCCGATCTTCCCGCCTGCTGCAATGTATTTGCAGACAGCGAAATTTATGAACGTTACTTTTCCGAGCCCGGGGCATTGGCGCGCTCCCTCGAAAACGCATTGAACGCAGGCGAACTTTACGTTGCCTGCGGTAGTGCGGGAGAGGTGCTGGGCGTAATGCGGGTCCGGGCCAAGGGCTTTTGCGGGCTGTATCCCTACCTCGCGCTCATCGGCGCCGCGCCCCGGGCCCGCGGGCGCGGCGTGGGGCATTTTCTGCTCGCGGAGTTCGAAGCCATGGCCCGTGTGCAGGGAGCCGGACGCGTTGCGCTGATGGTGAGCGACTTCAACGAAAAGGCGCAGGCCCTGTACCTCTCCCTCGGCTATTGGGAATTGGGCCGTCTGCCCGACGCCGTCCGAAAAGGCGTCTCTGAACTGGTATTGATAAAGGATCTGTGACCGGCCGCCTCTCACGCGCCGTACTCTCCGTCCTTTTTCACAAGTACAACTGTGCATTCCTACAAAGTTGATGGATTACCTGAATTTTCCAAAAAAGCTCTTGCAAACTGCGTCCGGTTGTGTCATGCTGTAAGCAGCGGGGCGTTTGCGTTCCGGCTGCCGCGCCGCCCGGCGCGGCAAAATATTGCATCAGGATGGAGGATCGGATATGAAGTTTTATATCTGTAAACATTGTGGAAATATCATCGCTTATGTGCGCAGCAGCGGCGTGCCCGTTGTGTGCTGCGGCGAACCGATGCAGGAGATCATCCCCGGCACTACGGACGGGGCATTGGAAAAGCACGTGCCTGTCATCGAGGTAGAGGGCAACAAGGTGACTGTGCGCGTCGGCGCTGTGGAACACCCCATGCTGCCCGAGCATTACATCGAATGGATCGCGCTGGAGACGGCTCAGGGCAACCAGCGCAAGCCTTTGGCGCCGGGCCAGAAGCCGGAAGCCGTGTTTATGCTGGCCGAGGGCGACAGCGTTGTGGCCGCGTACGAGTACTGCAACCTGCACAGCCTGTGGAAGGCCTGAAAAAGCTCCCCTTTGCGGCGCGCGGGTCCTTCCGCACACCGCGTCATCCAAAAAACGTGTCCCGTACCGGAAGGTATGGGGCGCGTTTTTTATTTCCATCGCTCTGTTTCAGCCCGCACGTCCTTGCCGGGCACCGCAGGCAGCGCGCCGCCCGCACTTGTGGAAACGGCTGAAACGGGCGGTAAAATCGTGTCCGGTCTATTCAATCTCCTGGTTTCGTGTGCTATACTGGAAAAGCAGCGGCGAGTGCATCTCTGCTGCACGGACTTATGCCGGTAAAGGAGCGTTCTCTGAATGAGACAGGAATTGGAACGGCTGCTGGACACGCACCGGGCGCAGCGCCCGGAGATGCAGCCGCAGGATTATTACAAACTGCTGTACCAGCGGGAATTCGGGTGCGGCCACACGGCCCCCGCGCCGGAAACCGCCGGACGGCACCTGATGGAGGAATATACCCGGGCCGCCGGGCTCCCCGGCGCGGACGCCGTGCCGGAGCATGTAAAGGGCGCCGCTCTGCCGGGCTGTGTCGAGGATATCGGCAACGGGCTGTGCCGCATCTATTTGAACGGCGTGTGGAGCCGTGAGGCGCTGCGCCTTTTGGGGCGCGTATTCTGCGCCACGGCTCGTGAACACAAGGGGGAAACCGCCTGTTTCGCCGCCGTGCTGGACGGCCTGGCGCATTGGGCGGACGCCGTGCTGCCGCCACGGGACGCACAGACCCTGCGGCGGCAGACCGGGACTCTGCGCGCCGCAGGCTGCCCGGCCGTACACCACAGCGCAGCGTACCGGGAGCAATATGCGCCCCACTACCGCGTGGTGCGCCGGTGTTATGCAGACGCCTGGCCCGCTCTGCTGCTGGCCCAGCGCGTTTTGGAATCCGTTTTCCCCGGCGGCCATGCGCTGCTGGCCATCGACGGGCGCTGCGGCAGCGGAAAAAGCACGTTGGCCGCGCATATGGCGCAGGTGTTCGGGTGTCCGGTCTTTCACATGGACGACTTTTTTCTGCCGCCGGAACTGCGCACGCCGGAACGTCTGGCCCAGCCCGGCGAAAATGTGCACCATGAGCGTTTCCTGCGCGAGGCGCTGGAGCCGTTTGCAGCCGGACAACCCGTGCGTTTTTGCCCTTTCGACTGCTCCGCAGGCGTGCCCGGCTCCGCTGTGGAAATTCCCGCCGCGTCCTTTGCCGTTGTGGAGGGCAGCTATTCTCTGCATCCGTCCCTGCGCGGGCATTATACGGCCTCGGTGTTCGTCACCTGCGCGCAGGCGGTACAGCGCGCCCGGCTGACAGCCCGAGGCGGCGCGGATTCCTGGGCCGTATTTGAAGCGCGCTGGATTCCGCTGGAGGAAACCTATTTTAAGGCCCACGCGGTGCAGGCGCTTGCAGATCTGACACTGGACACCACCCCGTTCGCCTGACTGGCCCCGCGCACAAAATACTTGCCAGCGTCCGCATCGTCTGCTATAATAACAGGGAACCGCCGCCATGAAGGCGCGCATCTCCCCGGCGTCCCGGCCGCCCGTGCGGCTTTGCATGCACACGCGTGCATCCATCATCATAAAAACCAGAAAGCCACGAAGGCACGCGCCCCGCATGAAGCAGGGCCTTGTTTTCGCGGCTTTTTTCTGTGAGGAAAGGGATCGTTTATGACAAAATCGAAGTTCAACACAAAACAACTGGTGCTGGCCGCGCTGTGCGTGGCGCTGGGCGTTGTTCTGCCCGTGGCGTTCCACAGCATCCCCAATGCCGGCAGCGTGCTGCTGCCCATGCATATCCCCGTGCTGCTGTGCGGGCTCGTCTGCGGTCCGGTCTACGGTTTGCTGTCCGGTATTCTCACTCCCCTGCTCTCCAGCATGATCACCGGCATGCCGCCGATGGCTTATCTGCCCAGCATGCTGTGCGAGCTGGCCGCCTACGGCCTTGCGGCGGGCGTGCTGCGCCGGTTCGTGCGCACGGGTAAGCGCCCGCTGGACCTGTACATCCAGCTCGTGAGCGCCATGCTCATCGGCCGCCTTGTATACGGCGTAATGAACGCGCTCATCTTCTCCGCCGGAAATTATTCCTTCGCGGTATTTGTTTCGGGCGCGTTCGTAACGGCGCTGCCGGGCATCGTCATCCAGCTCGTGCTGCTGCCTGCCGTCGTCCTTTTGCTGGAAAAGGCGCGGCTGGTGGAAAAACCGTACTAAGAGCGTGCGGCTTCTCCTGAACCGCTGCGGGCGGCACATTTTGTGCCGCCCGTTTTATTTTACGGCTGAACGCGCTGCTTCTCTTCCCTCTGTTTTCATGGTATAATAACCTCAAGCCCGCCGCTTGCGCGGCTGCGCGCACTTCGTGCGCCGATGCGCTTTTGCGCATGGGCTTGAGAACATTGAACCATGCAAAACCGCGGCAGGCGCGGTTTTGTTGAGACCGCTTCGCGGCGCCATGGTATAATAACCTCAAGCCCGCCGCTTGCGCGGCTGCGCGCACTTCGTGCGCCGATGCGCTTTTGCGCATGGGCTTGAGAACATTGAACCATGC
>NZ_JAFOIN010000110.1:0-15924 GCF_017421385.1 Ruthenibacterium sp.
AGCAGGGGACTGAAAATCCCCGTGTCATTGGTTCGATTCCGATCGGAGGCACCAAGGGCTTTGCAAGCGCAAAGCCTTCCCGCGGATTTAGCTCATCTGGTAGAGCGCCACCTTGCCAAGGTGGAGGTAGCGAGTTCGAGCCTCGTAATCCGCTCCATGAAAATTTGGCGCTGTAGCTTCAACTGCGGCGCCAAAGTTTTATGGTGCCGTAGCCAAGCGGTAAGGCAGAGGTCTGCAAAACCTCTATGCACCAGTTCAAATCTGGTCGGCACCTCCAATGCAAAAGCGCCGGACGAAATTATCCGGCGCTTTTCGTATTTTTTTGAGTGTACAGGAGAATATAAAGCGGGAGAGTGATGGACATGAAGCGTGTTCTTATGATTGGTACCGGCGGCACCATCGCGTCCGAAATGACCGGCGCAGGGCTTGTGCCGGAGCTTACCACGGACCAGTTCCTGAAATATGTCCCGGCGGTGCGCGAGCTTTGCGATGTGACCTGCCGCCAGGTATGCAACATTGACAGCACGAACATGTCTCCTGCTTACTGGCTGGAGATCGCGCGTGCCATTCGCGAAGCGTATTCTTCCTTTGACGGTTTTGTGGTGTGCCATGGCACGGATACGATGGCGTATACCGCCGCTGCACTCAGCTACCTTGTTCAGCAGGGCCCCAAGCCCATTGTACTCACCGGCAGCCAGAAGCCCATCAATATGGATATTACGGACTCCAAGACCAATCTGCTGGACAGCTTTGTCTGCGCTTGTGACGGACGCATCCCGGGCGTGCAGATTGTGTTCGGCGGTGCGGTGATCCTGGGGACCCGTGCGCGCAAAACTTATTCCAAAAGCTTTGGTGCGTTTTCCAGCATTAATTATCCGGTTCTGGGGGTTGTGCAGGACAATTGTCTGGTACCCTATATCCGCCCGCAGGCTCAGGCGGAACCCGTGTTTTATGATGCTTTGAACAGCCGTGTGGCACTGCTCAAGCTGATTCCGGGGGCTTCGGCGGGGCAGCTCCGCTTCCTTCTGGATGAAAACGATGCGGTCATTCTGGAGAGCTTTGGCGTCGGCGGCGTGCCGTCGGGTGAGACCGGGGAGTTTTACGAGGTTATCCGCAAGGCTTCAGCAAAAGGGAAGACCGTTGTTGTTACGACACAGGTGCAGAACGAAGGCAGCGATCTGAGCATATATAATGTGGGGCACAGCCTGAAAAACAGCCTGGGCGTGCTGGAAGCCTTTGATATGACGACTGAGGCCGTGGTGGCAAAGCTGATGTGGCTGCTTGCATTGACGGATGACCCCAACGAGGTGCAGAAGCTCTTTTATACGCCTGTTGCAAATGATATCCTGCGCGGCGCAGGTATTTGAAACGGCTCGTGTGCGCCGCTGCGTACGAAGGCGGGCGGGAAGCGCAAATCAAAAAGAGCGGCGTGAAGCCGCTCTTTTTTGCTTTATCACAGCTTGGAGTATCCAAAACTGTTTACCAGGGCGTCGATACGCCGTCCCTCTTTGCACAGCGGACAGTCGTGCATGGCGCAGCTCTGATAATCGGGAATATCATCCTTGTGGAACACTGCGTTGACGGGCTGGCCTTCCACCTCGTCTACTGCGCTGAAAATCGCGGATATTCCCACGAGCATGCCGCCATAATAGGAGATGCATTCCATGCTTTTGCGGATGGTGATGCCTGTGGTGACGGAGGCCATCAGGACAATGACATGCTTACCCTGGATCATTGGCTGGATATTGTCGCGGAAAATCATCTGGCTATTGGAGTTGTATTCCGGTGTGACCACGTAGATAGTGCCGTGAGCGTTCATGGAGAGATATCCGGCGCGTGTAAGTTCCTGGGCGAGCAAAGTACCGATGACCTGGGTGCCGTCCAGACAGACGATGGTGTCCACGATAGTGTTCGTCATATAAAGGCCTGCCAGCGAAGCGGCTACAGACCCGGCTTCTGACAGGCGCGTTTTGAGCGTTGTCATGTCGATATAGTAATTTACATGAGAATGGTTGGTGGCAAAATGGCCCGGAACGACCTTCAGGGGAACGGTGTTGTTCTTTGCGTACAATTTAACGATGCGCTTTTCCATAATAGCCTCCCATTTTCAAAAGCGTCCCCCTTTCCACGCAGAAAGTTGAACGCTTTTTTTAAGTATACCATATATAATGAGTCGAATCAACAAAATAATATTTAAATGATGAAAAATATTGTGCGAAAATGTTTTGCGCTTGCACAAATACGGTGGGCGTCGTATACTGGAAACAATAAAAGGAAAGGGTGGAACGCTGATTTGCCGGATTCCAATATCACGAAACACGCCATTGCCGCAGCCTTGAAAGAACTATGCCGCGAGAAAAGCTTTGACAAGATCAGCATTGCGGATATCACCTCCACCTGCGGCCTCAACCGTCAGACATTTTATTATCATTTTGAAGACAAGTATGAGCTGCTGAATTGGATTTATTATACGGAGGGGTTTGCGCGGCTGGTCGACGGAATTACGCTGGAAAACTGGGACAGCCATATCGCAGTGCTGTTCGAGACCATGCGCGCGGATAAAAAGTTCTACGAAAATACGGTGCGCTGTACGCCGGACACCTTTGGAAACTATTTGTTCAAAGTGGTGCGCGCACTTTTCCTGGAGGCCGTCGAAGCTCTGGACAATGGCACGGTACCGGATGCCGACAAGGCGTTTTTTGCAGACTTTTATGCCTACGGAAGCTGCGGAACAGTCAGAGCTTGGGTGGCTGCCGGTATGAAAACGCCGCCGGAGGAGCTGGCCCGCAGCCTAAAACGGCTTGCACAGGACAGTGAGAAGCTGGCATACCGGCGTTATGTTGAAGAGCGGGGCGAAAAGCCTGCTTTGTAGAAATATGTACAACAAAAAGGACGCCGCAGATCTTGCGGCGTCCTTCTTGTCATTCGCAAAGTCCGGCGGCGTGTTCCAGCAGAGCGAAAAGGTGTTCCCGGTCCGCTTCCTGCAGCATGGGATAGACTGCATCATACAGCTTGGCTTTTTGTGCATCGTCAAATAAGCCGCCGGCGACGCCTGCGGTAAATTCAACGAGGTTGCGTGCCGTTCGCGCCGGGTTTTTGGCTGCGTGCCGCAGTGCGGGATGCAGGGCGGCTTCCAGCGCTGCAGCCTTCAGCTTTTGTTCAAAGGTCATCTCATCACCTTACTTCGCTTCTATCCTACGCCATGGAAGTACACTTGCCCATAGACAAAATGTGCGGTTTGTCTAAAAAACGTACAACCGATGGTTACTGTCTGCTTTTTTTACAGGGGCGTACAACTGTATAATGACATGCGCCCGGACGGGCGGTATACTGATGCCACCGAAAGGAAAACGGGGCATATGTCCCGAAGAGAAAGGGTGCATGAGCAATTATGAATAAAAAGGTTTTGGGCATCGCAGCGGCAGCCGCAGCAGCGGGCGGCGCGGTTTACGCGGCAAGCAAAGTAAAAAAACAGGCGCAGGCACAGGGAATGCGCAGGGAAAAGGAAAGCCTCCAGCCCCGTAATTACGGCGATAAGCAGGTTTATCTTGTGGGCGGCGGCCTGGCATCTATGGCGGCGGCTGCATACCTTGTACGGGATGCGAATTTTGACGGTCACAACATTCACATACTGGAAAGCATGGATGTCTTGGGCGGCTCAAACGACGGTGCGGGCAGTGTACAGCAGGGCTTTGTCTGCCGCGGTGGCCGTATGCTCAACGAAGAGACCTATGAAAATTTCTGGGAGCTGTTCCGCAGCATTCCGTCGTTGGAGCAACCGCAGCGCAGCGTCACAGAGGAAATTTTGAACTTTGACCATGCGCATCCCACATGTGCGCATGCACGTCTGATCGACAAGGACGCCAAAATTCTCGATGTCCGCAGCATGGGCTTTGACAATGCGGACCGCTTGGCAATGACAAAGCTGCTGCTTACACCGGAGGAACGGCTCGACAATATGACCATCGAGGATTGGTTCGGCCCGCATTTCTTTGAAACGAATTTCTGGTATATGTGGCAGACGACCTTTGCTTTCCAAAAATGGAGCAGTCTGTTCGAGTTCCGGCGCTATATGAACCGCATGATTTTTGAGTTCCCGCGTATTGAAACGCTGGAGGGCGTCACACGAACGCCGTATAATCAGTATGAGAGCGTGATCCTGCCACTGAAAGCCTATTTGGAGACGAACGGCGTTCGGTTTGAAACAGGGCGTACCGTGACGGACATCGACTTTGCACCCGGGGAGGCACTGACGGCGACAGCGCTGCATTTTTCGGACGGTTGCGCGGTCGATTTGCGCGAGGGGGACGTATGTATCATGACAAATGCCTGTATGACGGATTCCGCCACGTTGGGCAGCCTGCATGCACCGGCTCCGGCACCGGAACGAAAGCCGGTTTCCGCTGAGCTGTGGGCGAAGGTGGCGGCGAAGCGGCCGGGATTGGGCAATCCGGAACCGTTCTTCGGCAACGTGAATGAAAGCAACTGGGAAAGCTTTACGGTGACCTGCAAAGGAAACCGGCTGCTGAAGATGATCGAAAACTATTCGGGCAACATCCCCGGCTCCGGAGCGCTGATGACCTTTAAGGATTCTTCGTGGCGTATGAGCATTGTGGTGGCGGCACAACCGCACTTCAAAGCCCAGGACCCGGATACCACGATTTTCTGGGGCTACGGCCTTTATACGGATCATGTGGGAGATTATGTGAAAAAGCCCATGAGAGATTGTACCGGCGCAGAGATCCTGAAAGAGCTGCTGCATCAACTGCACTGGGAAGAACATCAGGAAGAGATCATGGCGGATGTCGTTAATGTCATTCCGTGTATGATGCCGTATGTGGATGCACAATTCCAGCCGCGGGCAATGGCCGACCGGCCGCCGGTGGTGCCGCAGGGCAGCACAAACTTTGCGATGGTGAGCCAGTTTGTAGAGATACCGGAGGATATGGTGTTCACCGAGGAATATTCTGTCCGTGCGGCCCGTATCGCCGTGTACACATTGTTCGATATCCCCAAAAAGATATGTCCTGTCACACCCTACAACAAGGCCCTCAAAGTCCTGCTGAATGCGGCCCGGACAATGTATCGCTAAAGAAGCCGGGGCTTGTTTCATCGGAACGAGCCCCGGTTTTTCTGCGTGTTCAATTAACAAATCTTTCATGCATCCTGTTCGTGAGTATGATATAATAAATCAGGGCTGATCCTCAGTAATTTAGGAGAGGAAAAGGATAATCGCATGAATCTTTTGTTTTTTTTAACGCCGAAGGCCGAGGTGGCGTATCTGTATGATGACTTCACCCTGCGCCAGGCGATTGAGAAAATGGAGTACCACCGTTATTCCTCCATACCTATTTTAAATAGGAAAGGAGAGTATGTTGGCACCATTACAGAGGGTGATATCCTGTGGGCGGTGAAGCGGAATTATAACTTGAATCTGCAGGACGCCGAGGATATGCCGATCATGAGCATCCCGCGCAAGCGGGATAACAAATGCGTCTCAGTGGATACGGACATGGAAGAACTGATCGCGGCGGCAATGCGGCAAAACTTTGTGCCTGTTATTGATGGAAAAAATAGTTTTATCGGCCTGATCAAGCGTAACAGCATCATCCAGTTCTGTTACGACCAATACAAAAACAGTCTGAGACAGGAACCGCAGGTCTGCATGAAAATATCATGCCGTGAAAATGAAAAAAAGACGTTGACAAAAGTGCAAGGATGACGTATAATAATTTTTGCCGCCGGAACGGGCGGCAATGTCCGGGTGTAGCGCAGTTTGGTAGCGCGCTTGAATGGGGTTCAAGAGGCCGTGAGTTCGACTCTCGCCACTCGGACCACGGGTAAGTCCTTATGGGGCTTACCCGCTTTTTTATTTGCATTTGTTGTGCTGTCTGGTCTTTTTTGTCGCGTTATGATATACTTCAATTATACTGTTACTGTGATTGGAACTGATATTGCATGGCTGTACGCCTTAAAAAGTATTCTTTCCGCTTTTCAGAGGAACTCTTTAACAGCCGTCTTGCCCAGAAAGCAGAAATTGAACAATTTTATATGCAGCGTGTGTTGATTTTTCCAAACTAAATCGTAAAGAATTTATTAAAATTCTAAATGATTTGTTTTTGGAAAAAGGCTGGGAGGGGCAACCACGCATATCTCCGGATATGAAAGCATACAGCAAATTCGATTTTCAAAAAAACGGATAGCTGTTGAGGTCCAATTTGGACATGCTTCGTTTTTGGGAACTGACTTGCTAAAGTTCCAGATGGCATCCTATTCAAATTTGGATCTTATTGATTTCGGTGTTTATATCACAACTGCAAAAGCCATGCAAAAATTTTTGACCAACCAATATGGCCATAACTGGGAGGGATCTCTTAATTTTGAAAAGGTTGAAAAATACCTGCCCTATTTCAAAAGCGCAATACAAGTTCCAATATACGTAATTGGAATTGATGTTTAATCACTTTAGCTACTTTCCTGAATCCTATAATTACACTCGGGCTAAAACCGTCGGAATCGTATGATTCTGGCGTTTTTTTGTTAATAGAAAGCTTGGTGTTTGCAGTAAGTGGGTTCATTTTCTTATAGGCCCGTTTGTGAAACATGAACGACATTTAGTTTTCCATATAGACTGTATCTATCATTTATGTTGAGGCGCAGCCGAATGCTGCGCCTTTTTGCATATAAAAACACAACTTACAAACCCGCAAGCATTGTGTTGATGGCCTGCGCCGCCTTTTCGGTCAGCTCGTCCAGCGAAAAAGGCAGGTTGCCGGAAAACCAGTCCTTATATAAAGTGATAACGCCGCCGGAACCAAACCGGACGGTAAACACATATTGTTCATGGTTGCGGACAGCATAGCCGCTTTCGCGCTGCATCATCTGTTCAATAAAGAATTCCCGCAGCTTTTCCAATACGATGTTGGAAACATTGGTGCGGATGGCATTTCGGTAAAATTCCGGGTCGCTTTCCAGCATGCGCTGCAAGTGCTGCAGCACAATGCGTGCATCTGGAGCTTTTGCCCAAAGCGGTTGTTTTTCCAGCGCTTCCCGGATGGTCTGGCAGACATTTTCCATAATACTGTCAAGCACGCCCGAAATGTCTGCATAGTGCGCATAAAAAGTACCGCGGTTGATGTCAGCGCGCGTCACGATGTCCGTAACGGTGATCTTATCAAGCTCCTTTTCCTGCAGCAGTTCGACCAGCGCGCGCTGGATCATCCTGCGTGAACGAATTGCGCTTTTGTATTCTGCTTTCGCCATTTATGGAACCTCCACTGCGGCCAATTGAGTTGACTGCAAAAAATTTTTAAAACTGTACAATATCCGTTGAATTTATACAAAGTTGCATAGATCAGCGGGAATCTGCTGATTGCATTTTATTATCTGATTCCACTATAATCAATTCAGAAACAAAAGTCAACATATGCACAAAAATGAAAAGACTGAGGAGTTTGGTTGGATGAACAAAATAGCCCAGAAAATGCTCCAGCATAAAAAAGGCATCGTTGCCCTGTTTGCGGTGCTGGCGGTTTTGTGTGCACTGCTCAGCCGCAGAGTAAAGGTAGACTATAATATGATGCATTATCTGCCCAAGGACGCGCCGTCCACCATTGCCCTGGATGTAATGGAGGAGGAATACAGCGCCAAAACTGCCAACTGCCGCATTATGATCGAGGATGCGGCGATTCCGGAGGCGCTGGCGCTGAAGAAACAGCTCCAGCAGGTGCCGGGCGTGTCGGAGGTGATGTGGCTGGATGATTACGCCAATGTTTACGCGCCGCTGGAGACGCTGGACGGCGACACAGTGGAAAGCTGGTACAAGGAGGGAAACGTGCTGTTCACCTGCTATGTGGATGAGGATGACTTGTACAGTCATTTAATGGATATCCGCGCTGTGGTTGGTGAGGACGCCGCCATGAGCGGGGAGGCGGTGAATACGGGGATGGCCACAGAATCTACGACCCGCGAGCTAAAGATGGTTATGGCCATTGCGCTTCCACTGGTATTCCTGATTTTGCTGCTCACCACCACGAGCTGGTTTGAACCGGTGCTTTTCATGGCAACCATCGGTGTGGCTATCGTTCTGAACATGGGCACGAATCTTGCATTCGGGACCATCAGCTTTGTGACGAATGCAGCGGGCAGCGTGCTGCAGCTCGCCGTCAGCATGGACTATTCGATTTTTCTGCTGCACAGCTTTTCCCGTTTCCGGGCGAGCGGGATGGATGTACAGGATGCCATGTCTCACGCGGTAAAGGACAGCTTTTCTTCCGTGACCTCCAGCGCACTCACCACCGTGATCGGTTTTGCCGCTCTGCTCCTGATGCGTTTCCGCATCGGGCCGGATATGGGCGTTGTCATGGCGAAGGCTATCGTGTTCTCGCTGCTGTGCGTGCTGGTCTTTCTGCCATGTCTGGCGGTACTGTGTTATAAGCTGATTGACAAAACGCAGCATCGCAGCTTCATGCCGACGTTCCGCGGATTTTCTTACTTCGTGATGAAGGTGAAGGTCCCGGTGCTTATCCTGTTTATTCTGCTGGCGGTGCCTTCCTTTGTCGCCAAAGACAGGATCGACTTTGCTTATGGCTCCAGCGAGATATACGGGGATGCCTCCACTCAGATCGGCGCGGACGCCATCCGCATCAACGAGGAATTTGGCCGTTCCAACCAGATCGTCTGTATGGTTCCCAGGGGGGACACAGCCCGCGAAAAGGCGCTCTCCGACGCTTTCAAGACCACTCCCGAGGTAACGGAGGTGCTCAGCTATACAGATGCTGTGGGCAGCAGTATCCCGGAGGAATATGTGCCAAAGACGCAGCGGGAGCTGCTGATCAGCGAGCATTATACGCGCATGGTCATCAGCACCAGCGTAGGCGTGGACGGGGAGATCCCTTTCGCGGTTGCCACACAGCTGCGGGAAACTGCGCAGGAGTATTACCCGGACGCCTATTTGATAGCGGGAGAAGCCGTCAACACGCTGGATATGCGGGACACCGTGACAGAGGACGATATCGTAGTGAACGGTATCGCTGTGGGAGCGATCTTCCTCATCCTGCTCATCACGTTCAAGTCGCTCTCGTTGCCCGCGATCCTTGTATTCGTCATTGAAAGCGCCATCTGGATGAACCTTGCGGTGCCATACTTAACGGGAGAACGGCTGAATTATATCGCATACCTGATCATCAATACGGTACAGCTTGGCGCTACGGTAGATTACGCCATCCTGTTCACCAACAAATACCTGGAAAACCGGCGCGAAAATTCCCGTTGGCATGCGGCGCGTATCACTGTGCGCGAAACAGTCGTCTCTATTCTGACCAGCGGAAGCATTCTGTGCATTGCCGGCAGTATGCTGGGTGCGCTGTCCACAAACGGGGTCATCAGCCAGCTTGGGTATCTGGTGGGCCGCGGCGCAGTGCTGTCATGCTGCATGGTTTTGTTCGTGCTTCCCACCTGCCTGTGCCTGTTCGACGGACTTGTGCAGAAAACAAGCCTGGGACTGCGTTTTGAAAAGAATTATTAAAGGAGGACATTCCATTATGAAACGCCTCATTCAACGCGCGGCGGCATTGACGGCCGCACTATGTTTAGCCGCAGCCTGTATGGCTCCTGTTTATGCGGAAACGGCAAATACCGAAAAAGAAGAAAATGTATATGTGAGCCTCGCCGGAGACGGCAGTGTGGCAGACATATATATTGTCAATATGTTTGCCCTGGACGGCAAGACGGAGATACGGGACTACGGCGCCTATTCCTCGGTGCGCAATCTGACGAGTGAAGCGGACATTTCACTGGATGGGGACTCTGTCACAGTGTCCGCGGAGGCTGGTACGTTCTATTATCAAGGGAACCTGAAGGATGCGCAGCTTCCTTGGAATATCTCTGTTGCCTATATGCTGGATGGAAAAAACGTCGCAGCCGATGAGCTTGCCGGGGCCAACGGACATTTGGTAATCAGCGGATCCGTCACGAAAAACAAATTGGCGGACGGCGATTTCTATGAGACCTACATGGTCCAGGCCACAGTGCTGCTGGACACCGTGAAGTGCCGCAATATCCAGACCGAAGGCGCGACAGAGGCAAATGTGGGCGCTGACAAGCAACTGAGCTATATGAAGCTGCCGGGGCAGGATCTTTCTTTCACCATCGAGACGGATGTGACGGATTTCTCTATGGAGGGTATTTCCTTGAATGCCGTCCCCTTGGCGATTCATATGGAAAAGCCGGACACCAGTGAGCTGGACGGGCAGATCGACGACTTGCAGGACGGCGCGCAGCAGCTGGATGATGGTGCGAAAGAGCTGGCAGCCGGAGCGCAGGAACTGAACAGCGGCGCGGCAGCCGTCGCCTCAGGTGCTGCCAGCCTTGTGGCAGGCGCAAACACACTAAGCGGCGGAGCGGCCGGGCTTGCGGGCGCAACAAGCGAGCTGTCCAGCGGCCTGTCGCTGCTGGCGGGACAGAGCGCGGCGCTGCAAAGCGGCGCGGGCACGATTTTCGATTCGCTCCTTTCTGCGGCCAACACGCAGCTGGAGAACCTACTGACGCGGACCAGTCTCAGCTATACCCCAATGACGCGCGAAAACTATGCCGCCGTTTTGGCGGATGTACAGCAGCAAATCGGCGGCGCGGCGCTGAAAGCCGCAACGGAAGAGGCCCGCGCAAAAGTGACGGCAGAAGTGACAGCTGCTGTACAGGTACAAGTGGAGCAGCAGGCAACTCGGGCCGCCCGCGCACAGGCGGAAGCAGAGGTGCGCAAACAGGAACAGCCGATTCGGGACGGCGTGACCGCCGCCATACGTGAACAGGTAAAGGCAAGCATCACGGAGGAACAGATCTTTTCGGCTGCCTACGAGAATGTGTGCACCCAACCCGGCGCAGAAAATATGACGGAAGAGGAAAAAAGGGGCGCCGCCGCGGCGCTTGCTGCTTCGGAAAGAGAAGCCCTGCTGAAAACGGTGACGGACACAGCGATGGTCTCGCCGGAGGTGCAGCAGCAGATCGATACGCAGGTGGAGAACGAGGTGCAAAAGCAAGTGGACGCCGTGATGGCAATGCCGGAGACCCAGGCGGCCATTCAGCAGCAGATTGACGGGCAGATGGTCAGTGACGAAGTACAGGGACTTATCGCTATGAATATCGAGTCTGCAATGGCGGGCGATGCTGTCCAGAGCGAGATTGCCGCCGCGGTAGAGCAGGCGACTGGGGCGGACAGTGCTTTGATCAAGCCGCTGAATACACTGGCAACGCAGCTGACAGGATTTGACGCATTTTACCAGGGCCTGCTGCAATATACAAATGGAGTGGACAGCGCAGCTCGGGCTGCGTCTCAAGTGGCGGACGGCACAGCCCGATTACAGGCGGGTGCGGCCCAGGTATCGGGCGGTGCGGCCAGCTTACAGCAGGGGTCTCGGTCGCTGACCGACGGCGCGGCCCGGCTTGCGGGCGGCAGCAGTGAGCTGGCCGAAGGCACTGGGGAGCTGCGCGGCCGTACAAGCGATATGGACGGCCAGCTCAATGATAAGATAGACGATCTGATTGACGGCTTTACAGGTGCGGATTATGAGATATGCTCATTTGTAAGCGAAAAAAACACGCAGGTAGACGCCGTGCAGTTTGTAATGACGACGCCGGCCATTGAAGAAGCGGAGGCGCGGCGGGCACCGGCGCAGGAGGCACAGACGCTCAGCTTGTGGCAGCGGCTGCTGGCTCTGTTTCAATGAGGATGACGCCGTACGGGAGGACACGATATGAGTTTTGATATGCGCGCCAAGCCATTCGATTTGGACGATAACGCCGTACGCTGGGTAAACGACACGTTCAATGCCATGACACAGGAAGAAAAAATCGCCCAGCTGTTTGTGGATATGCTGTGGAACGACACCGGGAAGCAGACCGCCGCACTGCTTGGAAGATATCCATCCGGCGGCCTGCGCTACAATAACCGCAAGCCCCGGGAACTGTACAGACAAAACGCGGCGGCACAAAAAAACAGCCGAATCCCGCTGCTCATCGCAGCCAATGTGGAGGCGGGCGGTAACGGTGCAATGACAGGCGGCACAAAAATCGGGGAAGGCATTGCATGCGCGGCCACAGGAGATACCCGCAGCGCTTATGAGATGGGACTGTACGGTTGCCGCGAGGCGGCGGCGGTGGGCTGCAACTGGACGTTTGCCCCAGTTGTGGATATTGACCGGAACTGGCGCAACTGTGTTATTCCTACGCGCTGTTTCGGCAGCGATCCAGACACTGTGCTGGAGATGGCCCTCGCTTACATGAAAGGGGCAAACGAGGCGGGCGTCGCCTGCTGCATGAAGCATTTTCCCGGTGACGGCTGTGATGACAGGGACCAGCATATCGTCACTACGGTAAATGACTGTACCTGCGAGGAATGGGATGCCTCCTACGGGAAGGTGTACCAGGGAATGATCGGCGCGGGTGTACCCAGCATCATGGTGGGGCATATCCAGCAGCCTGCCTATTCCCGCAAGCTGCGGCCCGGCATACGGGACGAGGAGATTATGCCCGCCACGGTGGCACCGGAACTTCTGCAGGGCCTTCTGCGTGAAAAGCTGGGCTTCAACGGGCTTATCATCACCGACGCGACACACATGGTGGGCCTCACAGGAAAAATGCGGCGCAGCGAGTTCCTGCCCATTGCCGTGCAGAGCGGCTGCGATATGATTTTATACTATCGCGACCATGACGAGGATCTGCGGTTCATGCGGGAGGGGCTGGAGTCCAGCCAACTGACGCAGGAACGGCTGGATGAAGCGGTACTGCGCGTTCTGGCGTTCAAAGCAATGCTGCGGCTGCACGAAAAACAACGTACAAATGCGCTGATGCCGGCGGAGGAAGGCCTGTCTGTCATTGGATGTCCGGAGCACCGTGCGGCCGCAGCCCGTATCATCGACCGCTCGATCACGCTGGTGAAGAACAGCAGGGCGCAGCTCCCCATAACGCCGCAGGCCCACAAACGGGCAATCCTTTATTCGGTGTCCAGCGTTTCTCTCGCGGCACGGGTTTTGGGCAAAGCGGACAAGGCGAGGGAGTATCTAGCACAGGAATTGGAAAAGCAGGGGTTTTCGGTAGAAGTCTATAGGCTGAATCCTTTCAAATACTTGACGCCCAAGGGCATCAACGGCAAAAAGGTGCTGGCGGATATCCCGGTGCTGGAATTTCGAAAAAAATACGATGTAGTATTTGTTATTGCAGATGTGCAAAGTTTTTCCACCACAAACGAGCGCAATCTGCACTGGAGCATCCCGATGGGCCCGGAGATTCCCTGGTATGCGGCTGAAAAACCCACTGTATTTATCAGCGTGGCAAATCCGTTTCATTTATATGACGTGCCTATGGTGCCTGTCTGCATCAATACCTATAACGGCTCCCGTGAAGCGATCCGGCAGGCTGTGGAAAAGATTACAGGAAAATCGGAATTCAAAGGAAACAGCCCGGTGGACGCATTTTGCGGTATGTGGGATACAAGGCTCTGATCGCGTGCGGGAGGAGCCGTATAAACGGAACTATGGTTGCATTTGTATTTGGTCTGTGCTATACTATATAAAACGAATAGGAAAAGAACCGTCTTATCAAGAAGGGCTTTTAGTATTGCGCCGCGTGGTGCCATATGAAGAAGCTCTTCTTTTTTTATTATCCATCCAAAAACAGCCGACGGCCGGTATGCACTGTATGCCGGTTAAATATATAAAATCTGATTGGGAGGAACAACACGATGGACATGATCACAGTGGAAAAAAGAGATTTTGCCGTGAAAGCAAAAAAGCTGAGACGGCTGGGGCTTGTTCCGGGAAGTGTTTTCGGCGGCCCTTTGCGCGAAGCGCTGGCGCTCCAGCTTGAGGAAGCCGACGCGCGCAGGCTGGTGGAGCAGAAGCGGGAAGGAAGCAAGCTGAAAATTGTGCTTGACGGACAGCAGATACCGGTGCAGATCAAGGAAAAGGCGGTAAATCTGCTGAACAATGATATTCTGCATCTCAGTTTTCAAGCTCTGCAGGCGGATCAAAAAGTGAACAGCGTCATCCATATTTTTTTGACAAATACGGAAAAGGTGACGGATGCACTGGAAAGGATGCTTATGGAGATCCCATATGCGTCCCTGCCGGAAGATATGATTGATACGATAACGGTGGATGTTGAGGGAATGCCCTGCGGTACGGTGCTGACGGTCGGAGATATCCCGGAACTCAACAGCGGGAAATTGGATCTGCAAGCAGACAAAACGGAGATCGTTCTTCGCATCAGCGATAAAACGCGCGGCCCGTCCCGCGCGGCAAAGCAAACAGAGGAATAACACGGATGTGCGGCATTACGGCTGCGGGATGGCTTTTTATATCAGCAAGGGAGGAGAACAATGCAGTTGCTGGGACAACCGGTCAGGCACAACGCTTTTGGAACGGGCGTGATAACCGGTCTTTCGGGGAATATCATTACGATAGACTTTGCCCAGGGGGAAAAACGGTTTCAGTATCCGGACGCATTTTCCCGCTTTCTGACCCTGAAGGACGCAGGAAAGCAAAATGAGATACGGGCAGGATATGAACGAAGGCTGCGGGCGGAACGTGCGGAAAGACAAAAGGAACTGGAACGGCAGGAGCGGCTCGGGAAAATACGCTCCATGAAAGTTACGCCGTATTCGCAGGCGGCTTTTGACATCCCGTGGAAGGAAGCCAAAGCGGCGGCAGAAGCCGACGCGGTATCCACAGGCTTTTATTTGAGCGGCTACTCCAAGGACAGGCCGCGTATCCCCAGCAGGCTCAAGCCGAATTCGGCGTGTCTGCTGACAACTCTGGAGACGGGCTGTGAAGAGAAGGAACGCCGTATTTTGGGAGCTTTCATGGTGCGGGACGATTTTTGGGGCGCTTACTGCCGGGAGGGTATGATCAGGGCGCACGACAGATACAAGCTTTATCTGCCGTCCGGCAGTATGTTGCCATACTGGAATTATTTTGAACAGGAAGAGTTTGTACCGCGTTGGGGAAAGGTGGTATTCAAATATTTCTCCAGCCGTGTTATGCAGCGGATATTGCTGGATATGTGCGGCGTTATGGACGGTACAGACCAGGGTGAAACCGCAGCCGAATTCTGCGATTACTTCTGTGCGATCAACCGTCTGTCCGCCGAACAGGCTCAGACAAAGGCAACAGCGGACGAGTAAAGCACAGCAGCATATTTTTTGCAGGGCATCTTCTTTCAGGAAGATGCCCTTCTGTTTTGCTGTTTAATATTTCAAAAACAATTTTTGAATATTTCCCGAACATACACACTGTAAAATCATGTGCAGAACGTGAGCGAAAGCTCATGAATTTTGCCGGAAGGACGATATGGATATGAAAAAGAGAGATTTGATCACGATGTTTCTGTGTGTGCCGGGCGCAGGCCTTTTTGCACTGGGAATGTGCATGTGCCTGCTGCCGGAGTGGGGCGCTGCAGTACAGGGCGTATGGACCGGGGCGGCAGGGATAGCCGTGCTGCTGTGGGCGTGGGTGCTGCATCGTATTATGTCAGGCAAGCCGGCCGTGCGGCATTTCAGTGGGCGTAGTCTGATTCGGGGCTTGATTGGGCTGGCGGGCACACTTGCACTGGGAATGGGTATGTGCATGACCATGCTTTGGGGCATGCTGGTGCCGGGCGTCGCGGTTGGCTTTGCAGGAATCGTTCTGCTTCTGTGTCTGATTCCGCTGTGCCGCGGCATAAAGGAGTAAGCGGTGGCGGAACAGGCGGACGGCCGCCGTTTATAAGATTGATTGTAAAAAAGAAAAGAGGGGTTGATTGTAAAATGAAGTTGGACACCTAAGAAAAAATCCATAGTGATTTTCCCCACATGGTAGAATGAAGTTTGCACACAACTTCTTCCAAGGGAGGGCAATCACTATGGACTGCCAAGATTATATCATAGAATCGGTA